>NZ_JBEOPQ010000026.1:0-65252 GCF_040310285.1 Pseudomonas sp. HY2-MNA-CIBAN-0224
GAGCTTGTCTCGCGATCTTTTGCTTTTAAAGATCAAAAGATCGCGAGACAAGCTCGCTCCTACAGCGGCAGGGGTATGGCTTAGAACGTCGTGCGCAGGCCTACTTCAACACTGCGGCCCGGTGCCGGGGCGATGTCTCGCAGGATTGAGCTGGCATAACGCACGGTCTGGTCGGTCAGGTTGTCGCCTTTGACGAAGGCCAGCCACTGGCTGCCGCCCACCGTAAAGTTGTAACCGGCGCTGGCGCCCAGGGTGGTGTAGCCATTGGTGCCCGACTCGTTGTCCGGTACGCGGCCCTGGTTGCTGGCGTGTTCAACATCGACCCGTGCCTGCCAGCGATTGAGTTCCCACAGCAAACCGCTGCTCAGGCGCAACGGCGCAATACGGGGCAACGCTTCGCCAGTATCGAGGTTGGTGGCGCGGGTGTAATCGCCCGACAGTTCCAGTGCAAATTTGCCGTAGGCGCTTTCGCCAAGCTTCCAGTGATCCTTGGCCTCAAACCCTACGAAACGTGCACGTACGCCGGAGTAGGTGTATTCCGGAATACCGCTGGCGTCTGGCTCGCCTTCGTCGTTCAAGGTGCGGCCCGTGCCGAGAAGGCCGATGTAGTTGGAGAAGTGGCTGTAGAACACGCCAACGCTGCCGTTGTGGGTGCCATTGTCAAAGCGCAGGGCCAAGTCGCTGGACACGGCCTTTTCTTTTGACAGGTTAGGGTTACCCAACTCGTAAGTGCCGGTGGCAACGTGTGCGCCGTTGGCATACAGCTCGTAGAAGGTCGGCGCGCGCTCGGTGTAACCCAGCGTCGCGGCCAGCGACCAGATCGGTGTCAGGGTGAACACCGCGCCTGAAGACAGGCTGCCCGCGGTGAAGCGCTTGGAGTTGTCGGCTGCTTCGAAGCGCTCATTGCCCTTGGCATTCGGGTCAACCACGGTGTGTTCCAGGCGCCCGCCGAGGCTGAGTTTGAGTCGCTCGGTGGCTTGCAGCTCTTCAAGAATAAATAGCGCGCCGGTGGTGGTGTCGGTCTGCGGTACGAAAGCCTCTTCGCCAAGGGCCGAGAATTCGTTGCGGTTGACTTGCGCGCCAATCACCCCGTTCAACGGGCCGATCGGCACATGACGCGCTTCAACACGTGCTTCGTAGCCTTTGTTCTTGAAGGTGGTGCCGACTTCGCCGCCTTCGATCTCGCGGTGTTCGTAGTCGGTGTAGCCGGCGTTCAGTTTGAGCGAGCTGAACGGGCCTTGCAGGTTGCGGATCTCCGAGGCGAAGGCGTAGTGATCCTGCTTCATGCGGATGCGCACGTCGTCTTCCGCAGGGGAGCCGTAGTTGGAGTCGTAGTTACTGTAGGAGATGCCCGCGTAGCCGTCATCCCATGTGTAGGAACCGCCAACCGCACCGCCGTCCTGTCGGCCACTGCTATTGCTCAGGCGGCCTTTCTTTTGATCGCTGTCGTCTTCGCCTTCCGGGGCGTGACGGTCGCGGGCGTAACCGGGGATTTTCAGGTCGTTGAACTGGCGGGCATTAGCGTCCAGGTGCAGGGCAAACGTGCCGTCACCGGCTTCCAGCTTGCCTGCGCTGCTGCGCGTGGTGTCGGCGCCGCCATAGCGCAATTCGCCTGCACCTTGAATGCCGTTGATGGCTTGGGTCGGGATGCGGTTGTCGAAGGTGTTGACCACGCCACCAATGGCGTTGCCGCCGTAAAGCAGGGCGGCCGGGCCTCGGACGATTTCGATGCGCTCAACGTTGACCGGGTCCAGTGGCACGGCGTGGTCGTAGGACAGCGACGAAGCGTCCAGCGCGCCCACGCCATTGCGCAAAATGCGGATCCGGTCGCCGTCCAGGCCGCGAATGATCGGTCGGCTGGCGCCCGGGCCGAAGTAAGACGACGACACACCCGGTTGCTTGTTCAAGGTTTCACCCAGGCTGGCTTGTTGCTGCAGTGTCAGGTCATCACCTTCCAAAACGGTAGTGGGAGAAGCCAGCTGGCTGCTGCCCAGCGGGTTGCCGGTGATGACTTGGGGTTGCAGCTCCAGGGCATAGGCGGGGGAGGCGATAAGCAGGGCCGTGGCGAGCGGCGTCAAACGCAGACGGCGCAGTGGGCGTGGCAAAGCAGGGGAGGACATTGCAGATTCCTTGGCAAGGGTGATGAAAAGCGTGGCGCTGAGCGCTCTGATAACGACTGTATAGTTACAATATAACATCGCATTTGGTCGCGCCAAGCGGAACTTTTTCTGCAAGGGCTCAGGCCCCGCTAAACTCACCGTGTTCCAAATGACTGGCCCCTGAGCTAAGGTGCGCGGCTTTCCTACTTCTGCTTAAAAAGGCTCGGCATGACTGAACCCAACAACAACCCCCTGCACGGCGTCACGCTGGAACAGATCCTGATTGCGCTGGTGGCGCATTACGAGTGGGAAGGGCTGGCCGAGCGCATTGATATTCGCTGCTTCAAAAGCGATCCGAGCATCAAGTCGAGCCTGACGTTTTTGCGTAAAACGCCGTGGGCGCGTGAGAAGGTCGAGAAGCTCTACGTGAAATACGCCCGCACCAAGCGCGAGCTCTGATCGGCGTATGCGTGCAGCGCACACTCACCGCTGGTTCGCGTTAATGGCCATTCTGGGCTGGAGCGGGTTGGCGATTCAGCTCGACCTTGTGCTGATTGCCCGCTGGACATCCGGCGCTAGCCTGCTGGGCGGGCTGGTCAATTACTTCAGCTTTTTCACGGTGCTGACCAATACCCTGACCGCCACCGTGCTGACTTACGCCGCTCTTGCGCAGGATTCCAAGGGCCGGAGGTTTTTCTTGCAGCCGTGGGTTAGCAGCGGGATTACTGTGAGCATCATCGTGGTGGGCGCCGCCTACAGCTTGTTGCTGCGCAACCTTTGGCAACCGCAGGGGCTGCACTGGCTGGCCAATGAACTGTTGCACGATGTCATGCCCGTGCTGTTCACCCTGTATTGGTGGTTTTGCGTGCCCAAAGGTACATTGCGCCTGAGCCATATCGCGGTGTGGGCGCTGTACCCGATTGTGTACTTTGCCTATTTGCTGTGGCGCGGGCATACGCTGGGCATCTACCCGTACCCGTTTATTGATGTCAACAAACTGGGGTATGCGCAGACGTTTGTGAACGCGTTGGGGATTTTGGCGGGGTTTGTGGCGGTGGCGCTGCTGATGGTGGCGATTGACCGCTGGCGCGGCCGATCATCCGCCAAACCTCTGTAGGAGGGGCCGCCCCGTCTTCGACGCCGCGCTGTCGCGCAGCAAACAGGACAGCGAGTATCTTCAGCATCCCCCAATCGGTTCCCTCTCCTTCGGGAGAGGGCTAGGGTGAGGGGCTCTTGATTTTTTGTACATATCCGTTGCTGCGGCAACGGCCACTTAGGGTTCCGGCCTTACGCCGTGCCACTTTGAAAAGCGCAAAGTGGCCAAACGCTTTTTGCCCCAACCCCTCGGTGCCTCGCTTAGGCTCGGCATGCCCTCACCACAGGCCTTGCTTAGAGTGCCGCCGCGATCGGCCATCCCTGGCCGTGTCGCGGCTAACCCGGCGTCCTGCCGGGTTACCCTCTGCGCAACACCTGCGTTCGGCCAGCGTGGTTTAACGGGGCCTCTTAGATCAAGATCAAAAACCAGATCAAGATCAACAGATCGCGAGCAAGCTCGCTCCTACAGTAAAACGGGATATTTGGGATTACTCTTGCGGGCTGTCGTCCAGGCGCCAGTAACCCACGGCTTTAACGAATTCATCGTTCAGGCCGTGGGTGTCGAGCAAGATGCGACGCACTTTGCGTGACAGCGCGCTTTCAGTCGCGACCCAGGTGTACAGCTCGCCTGCTGGAACCTTCAGGTGTTCGACGGTGCTCAGCAGGTCTTCTGCTGGCGCATCGCGGTGCACCCAAATCACTTCAACCGATGCAGCGCTGTTCAGCGGCTGTTGTTCCTGCGCGTTTTCAATTTCAACCACCACCAGCGCACGGCGATTGGCCGGTAGCTCTTCGAGACGGCGGGCAATGGCCGGCAGGGCGGTTTCGTCGCCGATCAGCAGGTAGCTGTCGAAGATATCCGGCACGATCATCGAGCCGCGTGGGCCGCCGATGTGCAGGAACTGGCCCGGTTGGGCTTGCGCGGCCCAGGTGGAGGCAGGGCCGTCGCCGTGCAAGACAAAATCCAGATCTAGCTCAAGCGCGTCCAGGTCGTAGCGGCGCGGGGTGTAGTCGCGCATGGGCGGCATGACTTTGTTTTTGATCCCGCCGCTCAGTTCCACGTTCTCCAGAGCGCTTTGTTCTTCGGCGGTCTGCGGGAAAAACAGCTTTACGTGGTCGTCGCTGCCCAGGCTGATAAAACCGGCCAACTCGGGGCCGCCCACCGTGATGCGGCGCATGCGCGGGGTCAGGTCGACCACGCGCAGCACCTCTAACTTGCGACGTTTGATTTCATGCATGACGCGGTGAATGGTTTGGGGGTTAGCGGTATTCATTCAGCGTTCTCCTGCGCAGGCTGGGCAGTAACAGGGCCATCGACGATGGCTTTGGCGGTGTTGTTGAGCAAGTCGCGTACCCGGGCAATTTCTGCCGGGTTCCAGCGACCATGGTGCATCTGCAAGGCATGGCGCAGGTTGTGCACCGCCTCGTGAATTTCGGCAGGCCGGTCATGGCCGCGCAGCGAGCGCTTGCTGACGTCGATGCGCATGCGCACACCGTCCAGTGCAATGGCTTGATCCAGCAGAGACTGGCGACCGGCGTCGGTCACGCTGTAGCGTTTTTTCCCGCCTGCGGCGTCGCCTTCAATCAGCTCGCTTTCTTCCAGAAAGGTCAGGGTCGGGTAGATCACGCCCGGGCTCGGGCTGTAGGCGCCATCGAACATGCCTTCGATCTGGCGGATCAGGTCGTAGCCATGGCAAGGCTGCTCGGCAACCAGGGCCAGCAGCAGTAATTTCAGATCGCCGGGGGCAAATACCCGTGGGCCTCGGCCGCCGCGTTGACCGGCGCGTTTTTCAAAACCGTCTTGACCGACATTGTGTTCGCGGTGGTGGGGGTGGTGATGCTCTCTCATTTTCGTCGTCCTCTGTGTGTGCGAAGCAACTTAAGATATATCTTAAGGTTGTGCAAATAGAATTGACGAACGGTAATTGTTCTCATCTTTGTGGGGAGTGGGACGGGTGAAAATGGGGCCGCTGCGCTGCCCATCGCAGCCTTCAGCAGCGGCTACAGGTTTTTACAGGCGCGCAAAGTGACGGGATAGAGCCCTTGCTCAGGGTAAATACGCCCTAGGTAGGGGAATGACTGTGCACCAACCCTGTGCAATACTCGCCGCCGATCTCAGTAGGGCATTTCCCTTTTGAACGTCCGACCCACGAGGTTAGAGGCCTTTGCAAGGGGAGTCTGGCAACCGGCCAAGCTCTTGGAACGCTCTAGTGATGCACATCCAATAACAATTATGAGGTTGTACTTTTATGCCAGTCGGCAACCACCAGCCCCACGGTGAAACCGCGCAGGGCGGCCCGCTCAAACGCGAACTGGGCGAACGCCACATCCGCTTGATGGCGCTTGGCGCCTGTATCGGCGTAGGCCTGTTCCTGGGCTCGGCCAAAGCGATCGAAATGGCCGGTCCGGCCATCATGCTGTCTTACATCCTGGGTGGCCTGGCCATTCTGGTGATCATGCGTGCATTGGGCGAAATGGCCGTGCACAACCCGGTAGCCGGCTCTTTCAGCCGCTATGCGCAAGACTACCTCGGCCCGTTGGCGGGCTTTTTGACCGGCTGGAACTACTGGTTCCTGTGGCTGGTGACGTGCGTTGCCGAAATCACCGCCGTGGCGGTGTACATGGGCATCTGGTTTCCGGATGTACCGCGCTGGATCTGGGCTCTCGCGGCACTGCTGAGCATGGGGTCGATCAACCTGATCGCGGTTAAGGCGTTCGGTGAGTTCGAGTTCTGGTTTGCCTTGATCAAGATCGTCACCATCATCGCGATGGTGATCGGCGGCATCGGCATCATTGCTTTCGGTTTCGGCAATGACGGCGTAGCGCTGGGTATCTCTAATCTCTGGACCCAGGGCGGCTTTATGCCGAACGGGATTCAGGGCGTGCTGATGTCGCTGCAAATGGTGATGTTTGCCTACCTGGGCGTCGAAATGATCGGCCTGACCGCCGGTGAAGCCCGTAACCCGCAAAAGACCATCCCGAGCGCGATTGGCTCGGTGTTCTGGCGCATTCTGCTGTTCTACGTGGGCGCACTGTTCGTCATCCTGTCGATCTACCCGTGGAACGAAATCGGCACCCAAGGCAGCCCGTTCGTCATGACGTTCGAGCGCTTGGGCATCAAAACCGCAGCGGGCATCATTAACTTTGTGGTGATCACCGCAGCCTTGTCGTCTTGCAACGGCGGCATTTTCAGCACCGGCCGCATGCTTTACAGCCTGGCGCAAAACGGTCAGGCCCCGGCCAACTTCGCCACCACTTCGCAAAACGGCGTACCGCGCAACGCACTGCTGCTGTCGATTGCCATGTTGCTGCTGGGCGTTGTGCTCAACTACCTGGCGCCGGAGAAGGTGTTTGTGTGGGTGACGGCGATTGCGACCTTCGGTGCGATCTGGACCTGGTTGATGATCTTGCTGGCGCAACTGCGTTTTCGCAAAAACCTCAGCCGTGAAGAGGCGGCCGCACTCAAGTACCGCATGTGGCTGTACCCTTACAGCTCCTTTGCGGCGCTGGCGTTCCTGCTGATGGTGGTCGGGCTGATGGCCTACTTCGAAGAAACCCGCGTGGCCCTGTTTGTAGGCCCGGCGTTCCTGATCTTGCTGACGGTGTTGTTCTACGTGTTCAAACTGTCGCCAAAAGATCAGACCGCAGTGGCTTCTTCAGCTCATTAAGGTCTGCTTAAAACGCTGCCTGTAAAAGAGAGCACGCCTCGCGATCTTTTAAAGACCAAAAGATCGCGAGGCATACGTCATGCCTTAGGCGCCATCCCCAGCCGCTTGTTCCAGTCCAGCCACTGGGCCAGCACGGCCATCAGCCCTACGCCCATCAGGGCGCTGAACACCTGCACTGCCCAGCCGTCGCCGCCCAGCGCATTGAACATGTCTGCCAGCGGGGCGAGGATCACGCCCAGGCAGAACACCTCCAGCGAATAACGACCCATGCGGCAGACTTGCCGGGCGAGCCATTGGTTCAGCCATTGGCCGTGGGGCACGATTTTGGCCACCACATACACCAAGGCCAGAAAGTGCAGTAAGCGCAGAGGGGACAAGTTGGTCTTGCTGATGGGGTACACCCACTCGCCCAACGCCACGGGCATGACTGCGTCGTGCAGGTGCGGCCATTTCCATGACACCGCCACCAGCCCGGTGACCAGCAGGTAAACCACCGCCCCCAGAAACAACGGTTGTTGGCTTAACGGCCGATGATCAACCGCTGGGTTGTCCTGGCCATACAGCGCCAGCGCGCCGCCGAGAATAAACAGGAACTGCCAGGCAATCGGGTTAAAAAACCACACGCCGCCTTCTTGTGAGGCGAAGTTCCAGTACGGCGCTATCAAGTACAGCGCCAGCGAAACACCCACCACGTAGCGCGCTTTGCGCAGCAGCATGGGCAGGACCAGCGGCAAGCCGATCAGCAGCACGATGTACAACGGTAGCGGGTCCATCAGGTTGGGCTTGAAGCGCAGCAGCAACTCATCGGTGAGTGCCTGCTGCGGGTTGCTCAAGAAGTACTGCAAACCCATTTCTTGCACCAGGTCACGGGTTTCAACGTGGCTGTTGGCAAAAAAGACGATGCCCATCAGCACCGCAAGCAAGAAGATATGCACCACATACAGCACCCAGGCGCGGCGCCAGATCTTCACGCTGGCGATCAACAAGCCATCACGCCGGGCAATTTTGCCGTAGGCCAGCACGGCGGCATAACCGGCCAGAAAGACAAAAATCTCCGCCGCATCACTGAAACCGAAATTACGCACGGTCAGTTCAGCCAGCGGGTTGTGCGGGATGTGGTCCCAAAAAATAAAGATCAGCGCCAGCCCGCGAAAAAAGTCTATGCGGTGGTCGCGTCCGTTAATCATCACGGCAAATTCTCAAGCAGAAGGTAATAAAGTCTTACGCGATAAACAGAAGTTTCGCGCCGCACATCGGCGGCGCGCAGGGTGAAGCTATTGGGCGAGAAATGCAAAGTTCGGGTATTACTGATTGTCACTGAAGTTCGGATTTATTCGTCCTGGTTGACGGACAGTTGTTTTTTATCCAGTAGGGTTTGCGTGAGTTTGACCATCACTTCGTCGAGTTCAGCACGGGCCTTGAGTTGTAACGCGTAGTAGTCCTCATCGAGCATCGGCGCTTTGGTAAGCACCTTTTGCTCATCCACCCCCAGCTTTTTCGCCAGGGTTTTCAAGTCATGGGTCAGCGTTTGAAGGGCATCGCTGTCGCCTTCGGCCTGCTTTTCGGCCCACTGTTCCTGCAGCTCCTGCAACTGATCGATGTCTTTGATGCGCTGTAGGTGCGGCTCACGCTCAGCCTCAATCTCTGCGCCGTAGTGCTCAGTCAGATAATCCATCCAGGGCTCTTCCTCGAGCATTTTTTTCGGCAGGTAGCCGGGGATTTTTTCCTGGTTAATGACCAGGTTGAAGGCCTCTTCAATTTGCGCGGGAGTGATTTTCGCCAGGGTGCGAAACTTCATATGCGAAGGCTGCCAAGGCAGTTCCAGGCGGTCGCCGAGGTCAACCTGATAGATCAGTTGCACTTCGAGCGGGTCAGGTTTGAGTTCTGCGATCTGTCCCGGCGAGAGCCGGGCTTCCTCGCGGGCTGTGTTGTAGGCGCTGGTCTGGAGGTCGATTTGGGTTTGCGCGATGTCATCCAGTTGCAGCAGGCGTGTCCGGCCCTTGATCAATTTGACCAGTTCGGTCTCTTTGGCGACGCCTTGCAGTAGACCGATCTCATGCAGCAGCACCTTGTAGCCAAATCGGCTGAATACCGTCTGGACGCGGTCAATGCAGGTTTGATGCTCAACCGCGCCGCCAAAAAATTCGTGCCTGAGCGAGGTGTCTTCAGCGGCCGCCGCGATGACACGCCACACCCGTTGGGTGAGTTGTTCACGTGCAAAGCGAAAGTCAGGCGACTCCGACAGGTCATGAATCACCCTGAAAAAATCCCGATTACCGGGCTCTGCTTGCAGGGCTGACCAGAGTTCGAGCCTGCCCTGGCGCTGGCTTGAAGGCTGCGTCTTATCCAGCCAGACGTCCGCCGGATGTGGCGCAGAGCCTTGCGCATGCACGCGCGCTTCAAAGCGCAAGCCCAGTTGTTCGCGATAAGCCATCACTGCTTCAAGTGTAGCGGTGGGCAGTGGGTTGCCATGAACATAGGTGCTGCGCAAGCGCTCTCGAGGCAACTGGAAAAAACTCTCCGGCAGGGCCGTCAGGTTGTTCTCCCGAAGATCAAGGTGGGTCAGGTCATCCAGCGTCTCAACACCTGTGGGCCATGCCATAAGGCGGGTATTTCTGAGGTTCAGTTGCTGCAATTGAGTCATGCGGCTGAAGACGGGGACCTCACCCAACGGGTTATTGCTCAAGTCAAGCGTGCGCAGTTGGGTCATTTCGCTGAATGTGCCGGCCGCCTCTGCGGTCAGGGTAATGCTGTTGCCACCCAGGTGCAGATGGGTCAATGAGTCCAGATCGAAAATGCTCGAAGGTATTTCAAGCAGATGCGTTGAACTCAATTTGAGCGAAGTCAGACCAGGGAAATGCCTCAGAAACCCATTGATACCGGGTTGCAGGTAAAAGTTGCTGAACTGCAATTGTTTGACATGGCTGAAGTCTGCGGTGAGTTCGGGAAGTGCACCGAAGTGGATACCGTCAATGTCCAGCGTTACGCCTGACGGTATCTCGGTGCTGCCTCGGGGTCTGGTGATTCTGCGTTGCCAGCACTTGATCAGCTTGTTGATGACCCGTTGCCTGTCCATGGGATGAACCAAACGGACATGGTGGCGACTGACCTGAGCCAGCTCCGGCGGTTTGGCTTTCCAGTTTTCGAGGTCTTTGACCAGCGTTCTAAACTCTGTCTTCAAGGCTTCGAGGCGCTGCAGGCCTTCGCGGCTGTAGAGGTCTTCAAGCCCCAAAAACTCTTCAACCGCCTCGGCTGTATGGGTTGGGTACAACTCGGTTATCAGGCTTCTGACTCGCCGCGGGTTTGATCTGAAACAGGCGAACGGTGATCGGGCGCAGCGCGCTGCAGCCGGCTGAGGGAATGAATCGACGGGGCGTCCTTTTGCCAGTTGCATGGGTGAAGTGTCTTGGCCACGGGGTATTTGCAGCACATCCCGCAGGGCGCTGCGGCTCATGGGCGCGCGCTGCGCCAGCGCTGCCTTGAGGGCCGGGCCCTGGGCCGGATGGGGAAACCCCAGTGCTCGGCGCTGTACATCGGGCAGGGCATGCAACACGCTGGCGTAGAGGTCATCCAGGCCATGCAGGTTGAGGTTATTGGCGTCGTAGGTCTGATAACGAGCCCCTTCCTTGACCAACACTTTAAGGATTGGAGCATCGGCTGCGCCCACATGGTCGAGCAGCCGGCCTGAAAATTCGCCGTCGCGCACTTCGATGCGCACGTCTTTCGACCAGCCCGGCATGTCCGCAAGGCTGTGCAAAATCAGTTTTTGCGTGTCGGCATTGTTCAGGTATTCAAGGTAAAGGCCTTCAAAGGCCCGGGTCAGGCGCAGTTCCTGAGCGTAAAGAGTGGCTTCCTGGGCAATGCGCACGGGCACCCGTATTTGCTTTTCGAGTACTTCCAACTCGGCTTGCGTGGCAGAGACCAGCAGTTCATTGACCACCGGGCCGGGAAGGGTGGGGAAGCGCTTGAGTAATTGCTGTGCTGCAGGTGAATCCGGCATGGGCGGTGACATGTAACGCGAGGTAAAGAGTTTGCCTGTCCGTTGTCTGGCTCGCCGGGTCAGGCGTTTGTGCAAGGCGTCGGCCTTTTCCGCCAAGCTGCTGCCAATCTCACCCTGCTCAGTACTGAGCCCCACCAGCGCGGTCACTTCTTCGGGAGCCAGGGATTCGAGCACCACTTTCAACATCTCGCCACGGCGCAACTGGCTGTCGAGGACCTGGATGATGGGCAGTTTTTTGGTCGCGTTATTGCCGTACTCAGTGATGGTTTTTCCCTCTGTATCGATAAAGCGCAAGGCTTTGGTGGGAGGCCACATATCCTCCTCAACCAGCAGTTGGAGCTGAATCTGCGGGTCGGCTGTTCGATCTCCCGCCTGCATCCGCTGGATAAAACGTTGCAAGTCCTGGTCGATGGCCAAGCGTGTGATGCTGTCATCGAGCAGTGCCGGAGGCGGGCTTTGGTCGACGTGCACCTGAAGGAGTTCAGCGTCGTCGACACCGCAGGCATGCAGCATCTGTTCAACCGTGTCACTGTCGACGGTGCTCAGGGTGGGGTGCAGGCGCCTGAACAAGGTGTTTTTATCCCAATCGGCATGCTCTTCTGCTCCGTGTTTCCAGGCGCCGTGGTTGTTATGGGACAACTCAGGCCCATAGGCCGATGGTTGCGTGGGGTGGAGCAGTCGATACGTCTGCTCGCCGGTTTTTTCAACGCAGTAGTGCTTGTCTTCCAGCTTCAGGTAATAGCGGCTCATGTGGTAATACAGGCCCTTGGCATCGGGCTTTAGCGCCGGGGGCAGGCTGATGTCATGTTCGAAGGGGGTGATATCGGGCTTCCAGAGCCGGGTTTGCCCTTGCTCTTGGGTAAAAACTGCCAATTCTTCAATCAGCGGCACGGGTTTTACCGGCAACGGGCGGGCGAATTCCGAGGCTAATTTGCCAATGGCCGCGGCAGTGGCCAGATTGATCAGCACACTTTTGGTGTAGGCCCAGGCGAGGTCCTTGTCATCTTGCTCCCAGGCTTCAATGCCGTGGTAAACGTCGTTCATGATCTGCGCTGCAAAAACCACCGCCATGACTTCGCCCAGCCCCGGCACAAAGAATGCGGCGACGTTCAGCACATTCAGGCTGACGTCCAGGTAATGCTCCAGGCGATCCAGTAAGGCGATGCGATTGATGTCATCGGTCGGCACGGCCAGGAACCGTGCATCCGCCATCAATTGCTGGATCTTGCGGGTATACAAATGCTGGAAGAGATTACCGGAGACAGGCTGCTGGGTCATTCCCAACGGGTCTCTGCCGCCTTTTGCAAAACGGTTGTTAAAACGTTTGGTCAGTGCAAGTTTCTGTGATTGCGGGGCCAGGTGAATAAAGAACTCACGGTAAGTGGCGTCTTGCAATTTAATCATTAAGTCGGCGTGGGCGGCTCTTAAATTGTCGTACTCTTTCAAGCAACTGATCGGGTCGCCAGGGATATAAACAATACAACGCTGTTCTTGTTCAAGAGGGTCGCCATGAAAAAGGACCATGGATGAAAATTGCACTTCATCCAGTTTCATATAGTTACAGCTTATGGGCAGAGTGCCAAATAAAGATCGTTCATCTCCCGCACCCAAACGCATCAAGGTGGCGTGGGTCTCGGGCTTGATATGTTTACTCATCAAGGCCACATCGGCTTGTAATAACAGCATGCTGCGCTCATGGTCGATAAAAGCAGAGGCGACCGCGAGTTTGTCTTGCGCGTGAGGCGGTCTGACAATGGCGGCCAGATGTTCCTGGTAGCGTTTCCCGATATCCAGTTCCCGGCATAAACGGGCGAAGGCAGCGGGGTCAATCTCAAGCAGTTTTGGCGCCGGGTCGCTGGAGCGCGTGGATTTGTAATCCCAGAGATGTGAGCCTCTCGGTATGCCGCCCGTTTCAGCTTGCTCCGGCAAAAAATTGTGCAGGGCGGCTTGCAAGAGCGTCTGTGTGGCACGGCTTGTAATCTCCCCTGTGAAGGTATTGAGCGTCGTGAGGGTGATCACGTTTTTTCTGACATCACAGGCAATCCCGAACGCTTTTAACAAGGCGTCTTGCAACAGGGGTTCGGCAAAGGCCTCGACACTGCTGATGTCGTCCAGATAATGGCGAAGATTGATCAGGTGAGTACGTGACAGTGCTTGATGTTCGCGAAGACCTTGTTGCTGTTCAGCACTCAGAAGGTTGTAACCGGACATCGGCGGATAGGCTTGATTGTGCAGGGCTGGAATCAATGAAGCATGAAAGTTATTGATCGCTGATTGTGCTTTGGCTTTGATCAGGTCGTGATGAATACCCAGGTCTTTTAAATCAGGCGGTTTTAATGATGTGTGGGTTAACGGAGCAGTTGGCATGAGTGATATCCGCAGTAGGGGAAGTCATGCCAGTCTAGAAACAATGCCGGGACTATTAATAGGTTAAATAACTGATGGTGCGGTCGGTCACTTGAGCAAGTATTCAAGTGTTGTTGTTAACTATGTAATACCTTATTGCTCTACTGCTGTGTTGGACCTGTACCCGAACATTAAACTTTTGATGTTCGGGAACAGGCATCCGATCACGCAGCGGTGATCACGTCAGGTTCAAAACTGTCCGCTCGGGCCATTTGCCACATGCGCGAATAGAACTCGCCATTGGCCTCGCCGGTCAGCAGCTCGCCGGGTTTGAGAAACACGTGCAACTGGGAGAACAGCTTGATTTCTGTGCGAGAGATACGCCGTACCAAATGTTTGGCGTTCAGTTGTGCGGGGTGCTCAAGACCCGCAGCGGCGAGCATTTCGGCCAGCGCCTTGAGGGTGTTGGTGTGGAACTGGAACACCCGCTGAGCTTTATCGGGCACTACCAGGGCGCGCTGGCGCAGCGGGTCTTGGGTGGCTACGCCGGTCGGGCATTTGTTGGTGTGGCAGCTCTGCGACTGGATGCAGCCAATCGCGAACATAAAGCCGCGTGCCGAGTTGGCCCAGTCCGCGCCAATGGCCAGCACGCTGGCAATATCAAAGGCGCTGACGATTTTGCCGCTGGCCCCGAGCTTGATCTTGTCGCGCAAGTTGAGGCCGACCAAGGTGTTGTGCACAAACAGCAGGCCTTCGCGCATCGGCGCGCCCATGTGGTCGGTGAACTCCACGGGTGCGGCGCCGGTGCCGCCTTCCTTGCCGTCAATCACGATGAAGTCAGGCAGGATGCCGGTTTCGAGCATGGCCTTGCAGATCCCCATGAACTCCCACGGGTGGCCCAGGCAGAATTTGAAGCCCACCGGTTTACCGCCCGACAACTCACGCAGTTGCGCGATGAAGTGCATCATTTCAATGGGGGTTGAGAAAGCGCTGTGGCGTGACGGCGAGATGCAGTCTTCGCCCATGGGTACGCCACGGGTTTCGGCAATTTCCGGGGTGACCTTGTGCTTGGGCAAAATGCCGCCGTGGCCTGGCTTGGCGCCTTGGCTCATCTTGATTTCGATCATGCGTACTTGCGGGGTTTGCGCCTGGGCGGCAAAGCGCTCCGGGTCGAAGCGGCCATCCGAGGTGCGGCAGCCAAAGTAGCCGCTGCCCAGTTCCCAGGTCAGGTCGCCACCGTTCTCGCGGTGGTAGGTGCTGATGCTGCCTTCGCCGGTGTCATGGGCAAAGTTGCCGAGTTTGGCGCCTTTATTCAGGGCGCGAATCGCATTGGCGCTTAACGAGCCAAAGCTCATGGCCGAGATATTAAAAATCGAGGCTGAATACGGTTGGGTGCATTGTGGGCCGCCGATGGTAATGCGAAAGCTGCTGGGGTCGGTCAATGGCGCGGGGCGCATGGAGTGGCCGATAAATTCAAAGCCCGGTTCGTACACATCAATCAGCGTGCCGAACGGTTTGTCGGCCGTTTCATTCTTGGCCCGCGAATACACCAACGAGCGCTGCGCCCGTGAAAAGGGTAGCGCGTCACTGTCGGACTCCAACAGGTACTGACGGATTTCCGGGCGAATGGCTTCAACCAGATAACGAATATTGCCCAGAATCGGGTAGTTGCGGCGCACCGCGTGGGGCCCCTGGAGCAAATCGAAAATGCCCAGCAGGCTCAGGGCCAACGTCACCGCAGTGAAGGGCCACAGCCACTCGTGGTGCATAAATGGAAGGCTGGCGAGGGTGAAAATGACACAAAAGGCAAAGAAGGCGTAACGGCTTAGTAACGACAGGCTCATACGGTTTTCCTTGGATTTGACGCTCAGGTCGGTCAGGCATTCTGCGCCTGTCGGTAAAGCCCGGACAAGGACTAAGGGCTCTGCGGCCGGGCTGAAGAGCCCTGAGCTTAGTCTGTCCGGGGTGTGCCATGCGCCTGTTGTGCCTGCGAAAAAATCGTAAAAAGCCTCTGGATTGCCTCAACGTGCCGCCCATGACAACTGCCCTGCGCGTCCACGGCATGCAATGGTCAGATCGGCTTGAAGCCTAGCCCCGCACGAAAGCGATTTTTGATGTAGTGACCATCACGCGGTGGCAGCACGCGTGGCGGGTTTTCAGCTTTGATCTTGATGGTCGCCAGCTTGATGCCGTCGCGCGTGGCGACACGCTCGCGCAGGTTGTGCACGCCTTGCATGTCACGGATTTCATCGGTCCAGCTGAAGCCGCAGGTCTTCGCGACCTGGTCCAGGGCAATACCAAAACCCGCATGACTGACCTGCATGCCGGTCTCGCCAAAGTGGCCGTTATCCAGCACCGCAATGGTCAGGTTGGCGGGTTTCTGAAGGGCGGCGGTGGCCAGGGCGCCGAAGCCCATCAGCAACTCACCATCACCCGTGACCACCACCACCGACTTGTCAGGCTGAGCATTGGCCAGGCCCAGGCCAACGGTGATGGCACTGCCCATCGCCGCCCACAGGTAATAATTCAGATCATGGTCGCCTGCGGCCATGACGTCATAAGCCGCTGAGCCCAGGCCGGTGACGACCAAAAGGTCCTTGCGGTCGGCCAACAGGTGTTTAACGACTTCGCGGCGGCACAGCGTGTGGTTTGCGCTTACTTGACCCATTTCTTTTCTCCAATCAGGCGTTGACCAAGCAGCAGAGCCGTCGCGCTATCGCCGTTGAATGCCATGGTTGCGGCACCGTGAAGCAGTGGCGCTACGTCTTGCGGGACGTCCGCGCGCCAGGTCATGACGTTCATCAGCTTCAGTGAAGCTTCGGTGGCCTGGCCCATAGGGTTCTGCCACGCGTTGAATTCAGCCCAGTCGCCGCGCAGGGTGACGACCATCAACAGCGGGAAACCGGCGCACACTTGAAGCGCCAGTGTATTGATGCAGTTTCCGACGCCACTGGACTGCATCAAGAGCGCGCCACGCTCCCCTCCCAGCCAGGCGCCAGCGAGGTAGCCGATGCCTTCTTCAGTAGTAAGCACGACGGCCTTGATGTCGGGGTCTGCATAAGCCATGCGGATGGCGGCTGAATGCCCCGCATCCGGGACGAAGACCACGTGTTTGACGTTATGGGCCTTGAGCACGCGAAAGACTTCTTCCTGCCACTCTTGCCCCACGGTGTGTTCTGCTTCTGTTGACATACCCATCTCCCGAGCAGTGCTGTTTTTGTGTTTTCAGCCATTCTGGGAGTGCTGGAACCCAACGGCGACTACCGCTTTTGTCTTTGAGATATGCCCGTTTTGTATCGTTGGTCGCCGTCTGTGTGGTTTGCCGGGCCCACACGGTAGTCTCCACAGTCGCAAGGTCTAACGGATAGGCCGAAATGCTATAGCTTGCCCTCAGCCCCCTGAGAGCCTTGGTGCAAAGCCTGCCCGCACGTCTTCAGGGCCAATGCACCGGCGGCCTGGCGCCTTCCCCCTGGCAGCATTGCGGGTACACTGAGGTGTCTTCGCCGCATGTCGCGCCGAGCCTGAATTTGACTGGCCTGGTAATGGATGTCGTTCAACTCAAGACCCTGATTCATGTTGCCGAGCTGGGTAGCCTTAGCAAGGCCTCTGACCGGCTTCACATCGCACAGCCGGCCCTCAGCCGACAAATTCGATTGCTGGAAAAAGAACTCGGCACTTATTTGTTTGATCGGCACGGGCGGGGAATGGAAATCACCGATGCTGGCCGCGAAGTGTTGGCGCATGCCACACGAATCATGGAGGAAATGGAGTCAATACGAAGTTCGGTTGCCGGTGGGAAGTCTTCATTTCGGGGCACCGTCATCATCGGCACTACGCCGACCGTCGCGGAAATCGCCACGGTCCCGCTGGTTCGAAAAGTCAAAGAACAACACCCAGATCTCGGTATCAGGTTCTCTTCTGCCTACAGCGGTCACCTGCTCGATTGGGTGCAACGTGGGGAGTTGGAGCTGGCGATTTCTTATGACCCGCAACCTCTGCATACGCTGCGGATCATGCCGGTGATGATGGAAAACCTGCTATTGGTGGGGCCCGCCAGCGCCAATCTGCGCATGGATACGCCAGTGTCATTCGAGTCTCTGGGAGGGAAACCATTGGTGTTGCCCAGTGCCCGACACAGTCTTCGCGTCATTCTGGATAACTGCGCGCGTGAAGTCGCCATCAAGCTAAAAACGAGCGTTGAAGCTGACTCTTTCGGCGCGATGATCGATCTGGTCCGCCATGGCTTTGGTTTGACCGCTTTGCCATTAGCTTCGATTCACGCACAGATCGAGTCCGGCGTGCTCAGTGCCGCACCTTTGGTCGACCCTGTCCCCATGCGTAAACTGGTCCAGGTGTTTCCTGCGGACAGGCGCGTCAGCCCGGCTGCAAAATGGGTAGGCGATACCTTTATCGAGATTGCCGCCGATCTGGTAAGTCGCAAGATGTGGGCAGGGCACATGCTCTGAGCCACTTGATTGGCCGGTCCCGTCATTCAAGAGACGGGATGGGGGGCGCCCTGGTCCCTTTGAGCCTGTAAAAAGATCGAGAACAGCTCTGATTGCGACTTGATGCCCAGCTTGCGGTAGATGTGCTTCTTATGAACTTTCACGGTTTCTACCGAGATATCCAGCTTGCGGGCAATCTCTTTGCTGGAGCAGCCGCTGAGCATCAAGCGGCCCACATCCAGTTCGCGGGCGGTCAGGTGCGTGCCCCATTCGTCGTTGAGCTCGGGGGGCTCGGGCGTACTTACTTGCTTGAGTTCGTAGGGTAGACGCTGGCGCAGCAGGCTCAGCACCCAAGGCTGGATCAGCGACAGCAGGGCGATCTGTTCGCGGTCAAAACGCTGGCGCGAGCCCAGTGACAGGCACAAGGTACGGCCGTCCGGCTGGTGGCTGTTGAACTGGATCTCATCGGCTACCACGTTCAGTCGAAAGTAGCGCTGGTAGTACTCGGTGAGTTCGAAATGCTCCGGCGCCACTTCGGCCAGGCGCAGCAAGCCGGTGCGCGAATGTTCGCGGCTGGCGATGTAGAACGGGTCAAGCAGGTAAAGGCCGTTGAGGTAGTCCTGAAACAACTGGTCGGGGCTGCCGTCCTGGCCCGGGCATTCGGCAAATACCAGCGGTTTGTGCTCGCTGCTGAACAGCAGCACCACCCAACTGTCAAACGGCACGTAGTGCTCCAGCAGGCGTACCAGTTGAGTCCAGAAGTTGGCCTGGTCCAGAGCGTCTATCATTTGCCCAACTGAACGGTGCCAGGCGATGTCTTCAAGCGACATGGTCATCAATCTACCCCTATCGGGTTACCCCCGCCGCGTGATTCCCTGGCAGGTTGTGGCTAAGCATACTGCGGCAACGAGAACACTTATAAAAGAACGGGAATACCCATGAAGGTCGAATTTGCTCAATTGGCAGGCCGTGACAACGGTACCGCCTACAACCTTGAACGGGCCCTTGCGTCCATTGCAGCGTGCGCGGCCGACACACAGTTGATCGTGTTCCCGGAAACGCACCTGATGGGTTTCCCCTCTGCCGAAACAGTAGCAGCGGTTGCCGAGTCTATCGACGGCCCGACTGTGCAGGCCATTATCCAGGCGGCTCAAGCGCGCAACATTGCCGTGGTCATCGGCATGGCCGAAAACGACGACGGCAAATTCTACAACACCACGCTGATGGTCAACCGGGTGGAAGAGGGCGATGGCGGGTTGTTGTTCGCGGGCGGCAGCGCCCTGGTGGACCCATTCGGCACGCTGCTGTTTGAAGCAGGGCGTGAAGAAGGCCAATTCCGCGTAGAGCTGGATCTGGCGCAATTGAAAGCGGCTCGCAAGGACTACCGCTACCTGGACGACCAGCGCTTGAAATTACCGGGTGAGGTAATCGAGCGCGCTGACGGGACACGGGAACTGTTGATCCCAGCGTAATTGGGACGCGGAGCGTCCAAGGCGACCTTCCTGCGCTGTGCGCGGGAAGGCTCGACCATAAAAAAAATCAGCTTCACCGACTTTCAGTTCTGCCATAAAACCAATAATCGCGCGGAGATTCACCCATGGCTCGTTTGCAACGCACCCTGTCGCTAGGGTCGGTGGTGCTGTTTGGCATCGCCTATATGACACCGATCATCGTGCTCGGCACGTTCGGCATCCTGGCGCAATCCACCGGCGGCATGGTGCCGGCCGCGTACCTGGCCGCCCTGGTGGCGATGTTCTTCACCGCCATGAGTTACGGGCATATGGCTTCGGCCTTCCCGGTGGCCGGTTCCGCTTACACCTATGTGCGCAAGGCCATTAGCCCCAAGCTTGGCTTCATTGCCGGTTGGGCGGTGCTGCTCGACTACCTGTTCTTGCCAATGGCCATCTGGCTGATTGGCGCTGCGTACCTGCACTCGGCGTTCCCTGCGGTGCCGCAGTGGATTTGGGTCTTGGCCTTTATTGGCATCACCAGCCTGATCAACATCGTTGGCCTCAAGCTGGCCAACGGCGTCAACGCCTTGCTGATGTTGGTGCAAGCATTGGTGCTGATCGCATTTGTGGCGCTGTGTGTGCATTACATCGGCGGTGACGCGAGCAAGCCGTTGTGGACCATCGAACCGTTCTTCAATGGCCAGATGCAAATGCCGTTGATCATGAGCGGTGCGGCCATCGCCTGCTATTCGTTCCTGGGTTTTGATGCGGTGAGTACCCTCACTGAAGAAACTCGTGACGCACGTCGAACCATTCCACGGGCAATCATGCTGATCACCTTGATCGGCGGGCTGATCTTTGTCGGCGTGTCGTACTTCGTGCAGATCGCTCACCCGTCGTTCCAGTTCGCGGACGTCGACTCGGCGGCTTACGAGATTGCCCGTAACATCGGTGGCGACCTGTTCGTCTCGGTCTTCATGATTGGTTTGATCGTCGGCCAATTTGCCTCGGGCCTGTCGGCTCAGGCCAGTGGTTCGCGCCTGCTGTTTGCGATGGGCCGTGACGGTGTATTGCCCAAGTCGTTCTTCGGCACCCTGCACGCCAAATACGGCACGCCGGTGAACAGCATTCTGCTGTGCGCTGTGGTTGCCCTGCTGGCGCTGAAACTGGACGTGACCACCTCGACGTCGTTCATCAACTTCGGCGCCTTCCTGGCGTTCACCCTGGTGAACCTGTCGGTGATCTTCCACTACTGGATCGGCGGCAAAAATCGTGGCCTGCGTGAAGTCGTGCTGTTCCTGGTGTTCCCGACCATCGGCCTGCTGGCAGACCTGTGGCTGATGATCAGCCTTGACCACCTGGCCATCTACCTGGGCCTGACCTGGCTGGTGATTGGCTGTATCTACCTGGGCTTCCTGACCCGTGGTTTCACCAAACAGCCACCGGAAATGGACTTTCAGGAAGCGTCCTGATAAGCCTTGAGTCTAACCTTATTGCAATCGGTTCTCGTTTGGGTGTATTTGTTGTGTTACTGTATAACACATCAAAAACACCCAGACGCCCCGGAGGCTTTATGAGACCTGGTATCCATCCCGACTACCGCACCGTACTGTTTCACGACACCGCCGCTGACGTTTTCTTCCTGATTGGCTCCACGGTCGACACCGATCGCAGCCACACCCACAGCGACGGCAACACCTACCCTTATGTGGCCCTTGACGTGTCCAGCGCTTCCCACCCGGTGTACACCGGCCAGCAGCGCAAGACCCAGTCCGAAGGTCGGATCGCCGGGTTCAACAAACGCTTCGCCACCTTTGGCTCAGGCAAAAAAGCCGAAGCGTAATCAGGCCAGCTGATTTACCTCAGGGCCGCTTCAGATAATGAGGCGGCCCTTTTTTATGGCTGCTATTTACGCGGACCGTCTGTCGCGGGTCGACTTTTCGTACATCGAGTGTTGGGGGATTAAGAGTACGGTGATTATTAACGAATAACGTTAAGCGTTAAATTATGATAAAAAGCTTCAGATGCGCAGACACCAGAATCTTTTTTGAGACCGGCCGAACCCGACGGTGGCTCGCAATAGCTTCGGTGGTTGAGCGAAAACTGACCATGCTGGACGCTGCCCTTGAACTCGCCGATTTGCGCTCGCCACCTGGAAACAGGTTAGAGCCACTGTATGGGGATAGAGAAGGCCAATACAGTATTCGAATCAACGGTCAGTATCGGATCTGTTTTTTTTGGGGCCCCAACGGCGCAGAAAATGTCGAAATTGTGGACTACCACTGAGGTGAATCATGTTTAAAAACGGCATGCGGCCCATACATCCCGGAGAGATTCTCAAGGAGGAGTATCTGGATCCGCTTGGCCTGACAGCCGCTGCACTGGCGCGAGCCTTACGGGTTTCTGCACCGACAGTGAATGAAATTGTATTGATGCGTCGTGGCATTAGCGCGGATGTGGCGTTGCGCTTGGCTATCGCCTTGGACACGTCGGCGCAATTTTGGCTGAATCTGCAAACAGCTTACGATCTGCGCACCGCTGAAATTGCAAAAGGGGCGCAGATTGAAAGAGAAGTCGAGAAAGTAGTCCATTGCGCCTGACGAAAAGAACACCGCAGTCAGTCAGGAGGCGGTTCAGTGTGTTGAATACAGCGCTCGACAATGCATCGGTTGTGGTCGACTTGAGACTCGTGTGATCCTTGCCGCCTTTGTGTTCAAGGCGTCTTTTTTCATGTCCAAAACCATCCGTATTGCTGCTGCTTTATTGATCGAGCCCAATGGCCAGACCTTGCTCGTACGCAAGCGCGGTACTCAGGCTTTCATGCAGCCCGGTGGCAAGATTGATGCAGGCGAGCAGCCTGCCGAGGCCTTGGCCCGTGAGCTGCACGAGGAACTTGGGCTGATCATCGAGCCTACGGACGCCGTGTACCTGGGTAACTTTTCGGCAGCCGCCGTCAACGAGCCGGGATATACCGTGGAGGCCGAGTTGTTCCAGGTCACCATCGACGAGCCGGTCACCCCGGCCGCCGAGATTGAAGAGGTGCGCTGGATTGATCCGGCAGCCGATGGCGATCTGATTCTGGCGCCCTTGACACGTGACCTGATCCTGCCGTTTTATCGCCAATCGCTGGCCTGATATCACACCCAAGGACTGCCCATGATTCCTGCTCATGACCTGCTGATTTTTGCTGCGGCCTGTTTGTTGATGGTGCTGACGCCAGGGCCGAACATGATTTACCTGATTTCACGTTCGATCTGTCAGGGGCGTAAAGCGGGGATCACTTCCCTGGTCGGCGTCGTGGCCGGTTTCTTCGTGCATATGTTTGCTGCGGCAGCGGGGCTGACAGCCGTGTTTCTGGCCGTGCCGATGGCGTATGAGGCGTTGAAATGGGCAGGCGCGCTGTACTTGTTGTGGATGGCCTGGCAAGCCTTGAAACCTGGGGCGCGCTCTCCGTTCGAAGCGCGTGACCTGGCGCCGGACTCAACGCCAAAGCTGATGCTGATGGGGTTTATGACCAGTGTGCTGAACCCCAAAGTGGCGATGTTTTACCTCTCGATATTCCCGCAATTCATCACCCCTGAGCATGGCTCGGTGTTTATCCAGAGCCTGGTGCTGGGCTTTACTCAAATCACTGTCAGCTTCAGCGTTAACCTGCTGATCGCTTTGTTTGCTTCCGGTATCGCCGTGTGGTTTGCGCGTAACCCCACGTGGTTGATCGCGCAACGTTTTGTGATGGGTTTTGTATTGGCGGGGCTGGCGATCAGGCTGCTGTTGGAACAACGTAAAACCGTTTGATTGGGACCCACCGTAATGGCTATTGAACTGCTTGATCCCTCCTACGCCAAGGCTTATCGCCAGTTGATGCTGGAGGCGTACTCGCTGCACCCTGAGGCCTTTGTGTCTGGTATTGCTGACCGTGAGAAATTGCCGCTGAGCTGGTGGGAAGGGCAATTGGATGACGAGTTAAGCGCCCTGTTTGGTGCTTTTATTGACGCGCAACTGGTGGGCATTATCGGATTGGCGTTTGAGCCCTGGGAAGACGCGCAGCACAAAGCCACGTTGTTTGGCCTGTACGTACCCCACGCCTTTCGCGGGCAAGGGGTGGGCGAGCAACTGGTGCAGGCGGTGCTGTCGCTGGCCGAACAAGAACCTGATATCAAAGCGGTTGAACTGACCGTGAGTGCCAGCAGCACGGCGGCGCTGGCACTGTATCGGCGTTGTGGTTTTGAGCAATCGGGGCTGGAAGACAGTGCGATTCGGGTGGGCGACGACTATTACGACCGGGTGCATATGCGGCGTCTGACTACGCCCGAGGAATAACGGCAGGAGCGGTGCTTTATTTCACTGCGCTTACGCCATCCAGCGTCGAGAACGACGTGTCTTTTGCGGTCAGCAAGAAGTCCCGCATGTAGGGCGCATCCAGCATGTCGGTGCGCACGGCGGCATACAGCGTGGCGAACAAGCCTTTCTCACCCAGGCGCTTGGCCTGCACATAGCCCCGTGAGCTGTATTCATGCAGCGCCCAATGAGGCATTCCGCACACACCTCGGCCACTGGCCACCAATTGCATCATCATCACTGTCAGCTCGGAGGTCCGAACGTGTGCCGGTTCAATATCCGCAGGCTCAAGGAAGCGGGTGAAGATGTCGAGGCGGTCTCGCTCCACCGGGTAGGTGATGAGGATTTCTGTGCTCAGGTCTTCCGGCACGATAAACGGCTTGCTGGCCAACGGATGTTGGTTGGCCACTGCCAACATGGCTTCGTAGGTAAACAGCGGCACGTAAGTCAGCCCGGCGATTTCTTGCGGGTCAGATGTCACCACCAGGTCCAGATCACCCCGTGCCAACGCGGGCAAAGGCGCGAAAGCAAAGCCCGACGCCAGATCGAGTTCAACCTCAGGCCAGGCATCGCGGAACTGGTCGATGGTGGGCATCAGCCACTGGAAGCAACTGTGGCATTCAATCGCCATGTGCAAGCGCCCGGCGGTGCCGCCCACCAGCCGCGTGATATCGCGTTCAGCCGCACGCAGCAATGGCAACATGGCGTCAGCCAGTTGCAGCAGGCGCAACCCGCCGCTGGTGAACCGCACGGGTTTGGTCTTGCGCACAAAGAGCGGCATGCCCATGCGCTCTTCCAATTCCTTGAACTGATGAGACAGCGCCGATTGAGTCAGGTGCAGGCGCTCGGCCGCTTCAACCAGGCTGTCGGACTCGCGTAAAGCGTGCAGGGTTTTGAGGTGACGAATTTCCAGCACGGTGACTCCATGAGTAAACTTGATGATCAACACGAAAGCGTTGAGTTTGTCTCATGTTGCCGTGGGTGTCGATGGTTGAACTGGCTACCCTGTAGGAGCGAGCTTGTCTCGCGATCTTTCAAAAATTAAAAGATCGCGAGGTCATGCGCTTACCTGACAATCTTGTCGACATGAATATCGAGTTTTTTCAGGCGATACCAAAAGCTGCGCTCTGAAATCCCGATCAATTGCGCGGCCGCTGCCTGCACGCCTTGGGCTTGTTGTAAGGCGGCCAGGATGTAGGTCTTTTCAACCTCGGCCAGGGCGGCTTCGAGGTCAGGCGGCACGCAGACTTCAGGGGTCAGCAAACTGCTGTTCTGCAGCGGCTGGGCACTGAACAGGTAAGGCGGTAAATCGCTGTCTTCGATGGTGCTGCTCTGGGCCACGATGGTGGCGCGTTCCACGCAGTTTTGCAGTTCGCGAATGTTCCCCGGCCAGTTGTATTGCGTCATTGCTTGCAAGGCGCTCGGGCTAAAACCGCTGATCCGTTTACCTGCGGTTGCACCCAGGTTGTGGGCAAAGTGCCGCGCCAGCGGGCCGATGTCTTCAACGCGCTCGCGCAAGGCGGGCAGCGGGATCGGGAAGACGTTCAAGCGGTAGTACAAGTCTTCGCGAAACTCTTTGTTGGCCACGGCTTCCAGCAGGTTTTTGTTGGTCGCGGCAATCACCCGCACGTCTACTTTACGTTCCCGCGGGTCGCCTACGGGTTCAATCACCCGTTCTTGCAACGCGCGCAAAATCTTGGCTTGCAAGGCCAACGGCATGTCGCCTACTTCATCGAGAAACAACGTGCCTTTGTCGGCCTGCATAAAGCGCCCGACGCGATCGGCCACCGCGCCCGTAAAAGCGCCTTTGCGATGGCCAAACATCTCGCTTTCCAGCAGCCCTTCAGGAATGGCCGCACAGTTGACCGCGACAAAGGGCTTGTCTGCCCGGCTGCCATGCCGATGGATGGCGCGGGCGACCATTTCTTTTCCGGTGCCGCTTTCGCCGGTCAGCAAGATGGTGGCGTTGCTGTCGCGCACCGAGTCGATGGCTTGCAGGACTCGACGAAAACTCGGGCTCTCACCCACCAGGCTGTCTATGTGCTGGTGTTCGTCGAGTTCGGCGCGCATGCGCGCGTTGTCGCGCACGATGTCGCGAAACTGCAGGGCTTTGCTGACGGTGATGTCGAGCTCGTCGATGTCGAAGGGTTTGGCGATGTAGTCGTAGGCACCGTTACGCATCGACTGTACGGCGTTTTTCACCGTGCTGTAGGCGGTCATCACGATCACCGGCAACTGCGGGTAGCGCACTTTGACCTCGGCCAGTAACTGCGGGCCGTCCATGCCGGGCATGCGCCAGTCGCTGATCACCAGGTCAATATCTTCCTGCTCAAGAATGGCCAGGGCTTGCAGGCCGTTGCCAGCGGTGAACACGTGAACGTCGTTCTGGGTCAGCGCCGAGCTGAGCAGGTCACAGAGTTTGGGCTCATCGTCGACTACCAGTACGTTATGGCTCATGACTCATCCCCTCCGTGGGCCGGAATATACAAGTTGAAGGTGGTGCCAGCGTCTTTCTCGCTGAGGCATTCAACACGGCCGTCATGGTTTTCCAGGATCGAAAAGACTTTGGGCAAGCCCAAGCCGGTGCCCGAGGCTTTGGTGGTAACAAATGGGGTGAAAATGCGTTCGATCATGTCAGCTTCAATACCTTGGCCTGTATCGATAATGCTCAACACGGTATCGCCGTTGTCGTCCTGCGCAATGCGCAAGGTCAGGTAGCCACCGTCCGGCATGGCGTCAATGGCATTGATGATCAAATTCAGGCACGCCTGTTTCAACTGCCGGGCATCGGCATACAGAGTCGCACCGGGGGCCTGATCGTCGATCTGGGCCTCGATCTTGTGGCTCTTCAGCTCGGGCTCGCAGAAGCCCAGGATGTCTTCGACCAATGGCCGCGCCAGTTGCTGCGAGCGCACCGGGGCGCTGGGTTTGGCGAAGTCGAGGAACTCGGTAATGAGTTCGTTGATGCGCGTGACTTCACTGACCACGTATTCCAGATGGCGCTTGTCGGTCTCGCCCAGGTCGGCCCGGCGGTGCAGCAACTGGGTGGCGGTTTTAATGATGCCCAGCGGGTTGCGGATCTCGTGTGCCAGGCCCATGGCCACTTCGCCCAGGGCATGCAGGCGGTCGCGCCGACGCAGTTGGCCTTCGAGGTGTTGTAACTCGCCCAGGCGCGCAGTCATGTGGTTGAAGGTGCTGCTCAACTCGGCCAGTTCATCGTGCCCCGACACTGCGACGCGCTGGTTGTAATCTCCCGCCGTCACTGCGCGTACGCCCTCGGACAAGGCGCGCAGCGGCCGCGTCAGTCGCTCTGACACCAGCCAGCCGACGGTCAGTGACAGTAGCGAGCCGAGCAGAAAAATCAGCGCAAACAGGTTGGTCTGATTGACCAGTCCGACGAGGCTGGAATGGCGCAGCAGGCCGCTGTAGATCACGCCTTGCAACTCGCCGTTGTCGTTAAGGATGGGCCAGTACAGACCGCTGTAGCGGCTGGTGAATTGCTCACTGGGCAGCTTGGTCTCGCGCAGGGTCTTCTCGATGCTGTGGGAGAGCGTGGGCTTGTGTTCATCAAAGTGCTGGCTGGAGAAGATCTCGGCAAAGCCATTGGCATTGGACAGGTACAGGCGCAGGTCGAGGGAGTGCACATCCGCCACGCTGGTCAGGAAGCTGCTGTCCATGAAGGTCGCCACCAGCAGTTGGAAGTCCTCGCCGTCTTGAGCGGTAGGAAACGTCGACACCACGGTGCCGGTCGGTACGCCGCCGACATTGATGGTCTGCAAGACGGCGTTGGGAGCCAGGCTGATCTGGTCGACGATGTTGTCGCTGGCGGTGCTGAACACCACTTTATGGTCGCTGGTGCGAATCAGTGCCACCACATCAATGCCCATCGCGTCGGCAATGTCGGCGGTGAGTTTGTCGTGGCGAATGGCTTTGTTGGAAGACGGCGGGTGGGTGTATTGCTGGAACAACTTGGCGACGCGGGCGTTGTCCTGAAGGATCTCGCTGATTTCGTCTTTGACGATTTTGGTCGACTCCTGCAGCCAGACCCGCACGTTACTGTCGAAAATCTGCGACAGGGTGGTGGCGGCCAATTCTGCGGCAATCATGGTCGGTACGACGCTGACCAGCCAAAAAGCCAGTACCAGTTTGCGCTGCACCGTCCAGCGCGACACTTTGAAGGGCTGGGGTTTGCGCGAGGATTCAGGCGTGATGGGCATTATGTCTCGCTTATCGCGGCAGCCAGAGCAGGGTCGTGGCGGTCTGGGCGGATGAACAGTTTGACCAGTTTGAGCACGCCATTGATCAAGCGGTTGCGATGGCGGAAGAACAGGGTGTTGTTCTGAAACGTGCAACCCAGGCGAATCTTGCTGGCATAGCCTGCCTGACCACATTCGTATAAGGCAATGTTGTTGCGAATACAGTAGTCGACATTCACTACCCAACTCCTGAAATACAAGTTGTACTCGCGGCTGAGTGCCAGGTCATGCCCAAAAAACTTGTCGATCAACCGATGCTCGTCGATCAGCACCAGGTTGAAGGCGACCAGGTGGTCGTCGACCCAATACAACACGCACAGCGCCCGGTCACCCAATTGCTCGAGAATACCGGTGAAATAGGCAGGCGGTAAGCGTTCAAATTGCAAATCACTGCGTTCGAGGGTGGCTTCGTAGAGGCGCATGACTTCGGGCAAGACGTCGTCGATATTGTTGCGCCATTCCACCCGAGGTTCTGGCGCCCGCAGCTTGCGGCGCATGTCTCTGCGCGTCGATTTACCCAGAGAGCCGAGGTAGCTGTCGACCGAGCCATAGGGCACCGGGAGCATGGCGCTGGGCAGGCTGGGCATGGATTGAAAACCCGCCGTCTTGCAGCTGTGCGCCCAGTCATTGTCGTGGCTGGGCACGTCTTTCACAGCAATCAGGCCGATGCCCAGTTGGGCGGCGTCGCTGTGGGCCAGCTTAAGGAGTTGGGCGAGCAGGGCGGGGCGTTCGGAGGCGGCAATGTGGCTGGCCGTGCCCGCGCTGCATTGTTCTGTCACCGGCGAGCCGATGGCGTACAGGTGTAAGTGCATCAACCCGGGCATCACGCGATTCAATTGCTCGGTAAAGCGTTTACCGATGCCTTGAACCGTGGTGTCGAGCCGATAGCGGGTGGTGAATGCGGTGGCCGCTGCAATCAAGGTCGAGCCTTCGAACAGCGTCAGGTAACGCCATTCGAAGCCCTCGATGCCGGCTTTTTCGACCGCCATGATGTAGTCCCAATCCTCCAGAGCACCTGGGAAACAGTCATTCCAGGCCTCGCGCTCGATGGCCTGGAGTGATGAAAAGGCGTGGGCAGTAATCATGAGGCGTCCTTGGGGTCAGGCTTGTTGCAAATACTCAATCGGTTGCGCGGTGACGTTGCTGTTCTTTTTTACGAAGGCGGCACTCAACTCGATCACGCGGCGGTATTGCAGGTCGACGGTGATCATGTGGTAGCAGTTGTCGAGCAACACTTTGGTCACCTGGCCGCCCAAGTGGCGCTCCACGTAATCGGCATTCCAGCGGCTGGTGATGTCGTCTTCGATGGAGTGCAGCACCAGCGCAGGCGTGGTGATCGACGGCATGCGTTTTTTCACCACAGCGTTCATCCGGTGCAGTTCGCGCACGGTCACGCCTTCCATCGTCAATAACCCGGCATTGCTGCTTTCGCCGGCTTTCATCTGGCGTTCGACAATCGCCCGCAAGCGCTCGTTCTTGATGCCGTAAGGCGGTTTTTCTTCAAAGCTGCACAGGTGCACACCGCCCGGAATTGCCATCAGCAGCGGGGTCAGGAACGCCAGTTTGTTGATGCTCCAGCCGTCGTAACGCAAGGTGGTGGAATACATCAGCAAACCGGCGACCTGGCCGGGGTGCTCGGAGGCCACGTACATCGACATCACGGCGCCCATCGACAAGCCGCCGACGAACACTTGCTGGTGACGTTGGCGAATGCCGGCGAAGGTTTTGCGCACGCCTTCGTACCAGTCTTGCCAGCCGGTGGCTTGCAGGTCGCTGTTGTCACCGCAGTGCCCGGCCAGGGTCGGTACGTACACCGTGCACGTACCGTCTTTGGCCAGGCCCTGGGCCACCCGACGGAGTTCCGTCGGGGTGCCGGTGAGGCCGTGGATCAACAGGATCCCGACCTCACCTGCGCCGAGAACGAAACCGGCGTCGCCTTCGCCCAGATCGATCTCTGACGCGTTCACCGTTTCATCGCCCGGTGCAGCAGGCGGTCGAGCAGGGCCAGGCCCAAGTCGATTTCTTCGTAGCTGATTTCCAGCGACGGTGCCAGGGTGATGACGTTTTTGTAGTAGCCGCCCACGTCCAGAATCAGACCCAGACGCTTGCCGTCGATTTCGATGTCGCCCTTCATGCCTTCTTCAACCATGTAGTCCAGGGTTGCCTTGTCTGGCGTGAAGCCGTCCGGGCCGCAGATTTCGCAGCGCAGGGCCAGGCCCAGACCGTCGACGTCGCCGATGATCGGGTAGCGTTTTTGCAGCTCTTGCAGGCCTTCCAGGAAGTATTTGCCTTTGGCCATGACCATCGCGCCGTAGTCGACTTCGCTGGTCATTTTGAACATTTCCAGGCCCACGGCGGTGCCCAACGGGTTGGACGCGAAGGTGGAGTGAGTCGAACCTGGCGGGAATACCTTCGGGTTGATCAGCTCTTCACGGGCCCAGATGCCGCCCAGCGGGTTGAGGCCGTTGGTCAGTGCCTTGCCGAAGACGATCACGTCAGGTTTGACGTCAAAGTGTTCGATGGACCACAGCTTGCCGGTACGCCAGAAGCCCATCTGGATTTCATCGACCACCATCAAGATGCCGTGTTGATCCAGCACTTGCTTGAGTTCGCTGTAGAAGTTCATCGGTGGAATCACGTAGCCACCGGTGCCCTGGATCGGCTCGACGTAGAACGCTGCGTATTCACTTTGACCGACTTTCGGGTCCCACACGCCGTTGTATTCAGTTTCGAACAGACGGGCGAATTGCTGTACGCAGTGGCTGCCGTATTCTTCTTTGGTCATGCCTTTAGGGCCGCGGAAGTGGTACGGGAACGGGATGAAGTTGGCACGCTCACCGAAGTGACCGTAGCGGCGACGGTAGCGGTAGCTCGAGGTGATCGAGGACGCGCCCAGGGTACGGCCGTGGTAGCCGCCTTCGAAGGCGAACATCAGGCTTTTGCCGTTGCTGGCGTTACGCACCACTTTGAGGGAGTCTTCGATGGACTGCGAACCGCCGACGTTGAAGTGCACGCGACCGTCGAGGCCGAACTTGTTTTTGGCGTCGACTGCGATGCGCTCCGACAGCTCGATCTTGCCTTTGTGCAGGTATTGGCTGGCGATCTGCGGCAGGGTGTCGATCTGTTGTTTCAGCGCGTTGTTCAGGCGTGGGTTGGCGTAACCGAAGTTAACCGCCGAGTACCACATTTGCAGGTCGAGGTAGGCCTGGTCTTCGGTGTCCCAAACGTAGGAGCCTTCGCAGCGGCTAAAAATACGTGGTGGTTCGATGTAGTGGACGGTATCGCCATACGAGCAGTACTTGGCTTCTTTTTCCAGAAGAATCTGGTCTTCAGCGGTAGCGATTCGAATATCAGACATGATTGAAGAGTTCCTGCTGGTCACGAGAATAATGAGGGGCGTTAGCGGCGTTGCTTGGCAATTTGGCGAGCAACGCCGGGAGTTCTGCGAAAGAGTCGAAGCGTGCGTACGGGATGCCGTTGCGCTCGCAGTGGTCGGCCAGGCTGTCTTTGGCAAACACGAAGTCGGCGGTCGAGGCCACGCACATGTCGGAACGGCCATCGCCAATCACCAGCACGCGTTTGCCGCTGGGCGTGGACTTGCATTTGCAGTTGCCCGAGGCGGCGCGGCAGGCGTCGCTGGAGTAAGGGAAGTCAATGCGCCAGCTGTTCTGGTCAACCTGACGCAAGCGGTTGGCGAGGATCGGCAACAGGGTTACGTAGTTGCGTGCCAGGATGCGCGCGATACCTTGTTCGATGCCGTCGCTGACCACTTCCAGGGTCGCGCCGAGACCGAGGACGTGATCGACGAAGTCCGGGAAGTCCGGGTCAATCTCTACAGTATCGAAGTAAGCCAGCAATTCGGCTGGCGAGGCTTTGACCAGCGACAGCTGGCGGCTCAGGCATTCACGCGAACCGATTTCACCTTGCACCCATTGTTCTTCGATCGTCTCCCAGCTAGGGTCAGCGAAGCGTTGAAGAATGTTGTCGATGACGTCGGTACGGGTAATGGTCCCGTCGAAATCACACACGATATGCCATTGCATCATCTGCATTGTCCTGTTGAGGAGAGGCGCTGTTTGCGCATAAACAGGTAATTGCATTGACTGTGCCAACTTGCCAAAGCCCAGCGGGCGCGGGTCTTGGCGGCGGGTGCGAGCAAATTGGCGTTGTGGAGCTACAATTTTTGTAGCTCGCTACAAACAACATCAGTGCTTGCGTCGATCGGCCAAAAAAGCGATTGATGCGCGCATGAATTTCTATGGAACCCGTTTTATGAAAACGCCTTTGTCTGCTTTTGTGCTGTTCACCTTGCTGAGCGCCGGTGCGCACGCGGCCGATGGCCCCAGTGGAGAAGTGGGCGCAGGGGTTGGCTATCAGCCCTACGACCCGAGCGGCAGCCGCTACCAGACAGTGCCGCTGCCGTATTTCGATGTGGACTGGGGCGATTTCAGCCTGGACACCGACGATGGCCTGACCTGGAACGCGCTCAACGCCAATGGCTGGACGGCGGGGCCATTCATCAACTATTTGCCGGGGCGTAATGCCAACGGTTCGCTGCGCGGCCTGCGCGATGTGTCTGACATGGCGCAACTGGGCGGCTTTGTGCAATACAGCCCGGCTGACTTCTGGCGTTTATATGTGCAAGTGGGCCAGGCGGTGGGCGCCGCTGGCGGGCAGGGCGGGGTGTTGGGCCAGGTGGGCGGCGAGTTGGGTTATCCGTTGGGCTTCGGGATTATTGGCAGCAGCCAATTGTCAGCGCACTTTGCCGATGGCCGGCAAATGTCGACTTTCTTTGGGGTCGATGCCAGTGAGGCGCAGGCGTCGGGCATTGCGCGGTACAACGCCAGCGGCGGTTTCCAGAATGTCACCCTGACCCAGAACTTTGAATTCCCGCTGGCGCAACATTGGTCGCTGGTGGCCAGCGCGAGCTGGATACGCCTGGTCGGCTCGGCGGCGGACAGCAGCATCGTTAAAGAAATAGGCGATGTGAACCAGGGCACGGTACAAACAGCGGTGAGCTACAAGTTCTAAACATGTAGCCGCTGACGAGGCACGAGGCTGCGACAGGTTGCGAAGCGACCTCCAGACGGCGGTCCTGCGGCCCGCATCGCAGCCTCGTGCCTCGTCAGCGACTACAGTCAGTGTTCTGGCTCGCCATCGGCCAGCAGCGCAATCCCGACAATAATCACCGCCACACCCGCCCAGTGCAGCAGGCTGATGTGTTCTCCAAGCCCCAGCCACGACCCCAGCAAAACCCCCACAAACACCAGCGAACTCAGCGGGAAGGCCAGTGACAGGCTGCTGCGCCGCAGAATCAGCATCCACACAAAAAAGGCCCCGATGTAGCAGGCAATCGCCACCCAAACACCCGGGTTGGTCATGACCGCTTGCAACCATTGCAGGGTGAAATCCATCTGGCCCAGTTGATCGCCGCCGACTTTGGTCGCAATTTGCCCGCCGCTTTCGAGGATGATCAGCAGCGCCCACAGCACCACGGTACCCAAGCGGCCATGCAGCCAGCCGTCGGTTGTTGTGTTCATCGGTTCAGTCTTTTCCACGCATTAGCTCCTTACGCTCCGGCGATGCAGACCAGCATCACGCCAAGGGTGATCACCAGGGTTCCCATCCAGCGTCGACGGCTGACGTGTTCCCCCAAAAACACCTTGCCAGCGAACACCACACCGCAATACGCCAGCGCGGCGGCGGGGAATAACAGGCTCAGCGGTGCGCGTGACAAGGCTTCTAGCCAGACAAAAAATTCGATCACATAGGCGCCGATCCCCGCCCACAGGAGGGGCGCGTTAAACACCTGGCCCCAGAACGCATTAAGGCGAAAACCGCCTTCGAGTTCAGGCAAACGGTCGAGGCCGACCTTGAAACACAATTGGCCGATGACATCGAGGACGATAGAAAACGCCACCAGAAAAATCACAATCAGCGTCACGGGAACAACTCCTCAAACAGCGCAATCAGCGCGTCGTTAGTGGTTGAGTTGCGCAAGAGGTCAGTGTCACTCCAGCGCTCCGGCGGCGGTTGATCGGACTTGGCCTCCCAGCGTTTGAGCACGTTGCTGTGCGGGGCTTTGGCAAACTCGCCGCATACATCAATGCCCAGCACACGCTTGCTCGCGGCCAGGGCGCGAATGGCGTGCAACAAATGGCTCAAGCGCATGCCGCCCTGGTCCCAGTTGGTGGCCGCGTCTTCACTGGCCAGCACGTCTTTGTCGATGGTGATCCATATGGCGTCTGTCGGCAGGCCTTGAATCAGTTGCTCGATAAAGGTCGGCCAGTCCTGATCGGCCAAGTTGCGCCAGTGCAGGAGGTTTTCCCGTTGTTCATGGCCTGCGGCATCACCGATCCGCCCCCAGACTTTGGTGGGCGCGTGTTGCCAAGGGAAGAGCTGCAAGTCGCCCCGTTGCACAGCACCGAGGTTGCCGCCCTTGAACTGCGGGTTCTCCAGGTCATCGCTGCACGGGCCGAGGGTGATGATGCGTTTGATATTCGGCAGTTTCAGTGCGCGATTGACCCACGACCCGCAATGACGGCGGGGCGCAAAGCGAACCCAGTCGGGGTGGTTATCGAAGTGGATGAGCGTCACCGGCTCGCTCAGGTCAGCCAGCAGGGCCGGGGTGAGATGGTGATAGTCACCGGAGCCGACAAAGAAGATTTCCGGCTTGTTCGCACGGGGTTTTGGGCGTTGCTGCAGCTGTTTGACGAAGCGCTGATAATTGCGCTCGGTTGACCAAAGACGCAATTTTGGGCCCAGGGCCAATAAATCGAGGCGTGTTGCGCGGCCATCGGCCAATCGCTGCGCGATAGGCGCTTGAGCGGTCAGGCTGTGATCGAGATCGAGAATGTTCAATGTGTGATTTACCCCATTCAATCGCCGCCGGACCAGGCCGGGCGGGCTTTTCAGGGTAAATGCAAGGTGCGTGCCTGCTTTACAAATCTGCCGTCTGTAGGAGCGAGCTTGCTCGCGAGCTGTAGATTTTTAAAAGATCGCGAGCAAGCTCGCTCCTACAGATAATTGAAGTCAGTGCAACCGTACCCAAACGCTCACCAGCACAGTAGCAGCCATCAGCCAGGCCACTGCTGCCAATGCCAGCGAAGCTTCAAGACGCAATCGGTCGACCAGTACATACAACGCGGCCAGGTAAACGAAGTACGGGATGATCGACCACATGCCGAACACAATGGTGGTCTTCAGGTCGTCTACCGAGCGCCCTTTGCCGACGATGTAGTGGGCAATCAAGGCGAAGGTCGGGAACAGCGGCACCAGCCCTGCAATGTAGTAGTTTTTGGTTTTGGCCAGGATCGCCAGGATGATGACGACCGCTGCCCCCAACGCCGCTTTTAGAATCAGATCCATCAGTGTGCTAGCCCGTATTTTTTAACTTTGTCGAATAACGTGGTTTTGGCCATGCCCAGCTCCTGGCTGGCTTGAGTCAAGTTGCCACCGCTGCGTTGCAAGGCATCGCTGAGCAAGGTCCGTTCGAAGGCTTCGACGGCCTCGGAAAAGCCCAACCCTTGCGAGGCATTGCTGCCGGGCTTTTTAAACGCGGGCAGGCCCAAGGCAAAGCGCTCGGCCACGTTGCGCAGTTCGCGCACGTTACCCGGCCAGTCATGGCTCATGAGGTTGGACAAAGTTTGATTGTCCAGCTCTGGCGCGGTGCGGTCGAAACGCAGGGACGACTGCTGGAGGAAATATTCGAACAGTTGCAGGATATCTTCGCGACGCTCACGCAAGGGCGGCAGTTCGAGGGTGACCACGTTCAAGCGGTAATACAGGTCGCTGCGAAATTGGCCGGCTTTGCCCAGTTGATCAAGGTCGGACTTGGTCGCGGCAATGACCCGGCAATCGACGTCGATGCTCTGGTTCGAGCCCAGGCGTTCCAGGGTCCGCTCCTGCAACACCCGCAGCAATTTGATTTGCAGGTTGAGCGGCATGCTTTCAACTTCATCGAGAAACAGCGTGCCGCCGTTAGCGTGCTCGATTTTGCCAATCCGGCGTTTTCCGGCGCCGGTAAAGGCATTGGCTTCGTGACCGAATATTTCGCTTTCAAACAGGTTTTCCGGGAGCCCGCCGCAGTTAAGCGCGACAAATTGCTGGGGCTGGCGGCGGCTGAAATCGTGCAAGCAACGGGCGACCAGTTCTTTGCCGGTGCCGGTTTCGCCTTCAATCAGCACGTTGGCTGACGTATCGGCGACGTTCGCAATCAATTCGCGCAATTGCTGCATGGCCGGGGAGCGGCCGATGATACGTCCCTCAAGCGAGTCGCGCTCGGCCAGTTGCCGGCGTAGCGACCACACTTCACGGGCCAGGCTGCGTTGCTCAAGCGCTCTGCGTGCGACATCGACCAGTCGTTCCGGGGAGAACGGCTTCTCCATGAAGTCATAGGCGCCGTCGCGCATTGCGCCCACGGCAATAGAGATATCGCCATGCCCGGTAATCAACACCACCGGCAGGCTGCGGTCGCGGGCCTTAAGGCGTTTGAGCAGCTCAAGACCATCGATGCCCGGTAAACGAATGTCGCTGATGACGATGCCGGGGAAGTTATCACCCACCCGTTCCAGCGCCTGTTCGGCGCTGCTGACGCCTTCGCTGTGAATGTCTTCCAGCGCGAGCGCCTGTTGGCATCCCAAGAGTACGTGAGGGTCGTCTTCAACAATCAGGACGGTCAGCTCGTGGTTCATATCGGCTCGGCCTTAGCGGGTTGCACCAGCGGTAAAAGGAGGACAAACGCAACACCACCGGCCTGCGGAAACTCGACACTGAGGTTACCGCCCGCCGCTGCAGCGAGGCTGGCAGATAGCGTCAAGCCAAGGCCAAGGCCTTGTTCGCCGGGTTTGGTGGTGAAAAACGGTTCAAACAGATGCTTACGGTTTTCCAGGTCAATACCCGGGCCGTTGTCGCGCACGCGCAGGCGGTATTTGCCGTCGAGGTGCTCGCCCTCAAGCCACAGCTGCGGGGCTGTTGGCTGTTCTTGCAGGGCGTCGAGGGCGTTGCCGATCAAGTTGAGCAGGATCTGCTCAAGCCGGGTTTGATCGATCTTGAGGTCGGCATCGCTGAAGTGTCGTTGCAGTTCAATGCCGGAGCCTTCAAGACGGCTGGCGAGCAGTTGCAGCACGGCTTCGACCGCTTTGTTCAGGTTGGCCTGGCCATGATCGTCGCCGCGTCGGGCAAACGAGCGCAGGTTGGCAGTGATACGGCCCATGCGATCGACCAGGTTATTAATGGTGCTGAGGTTGTTGGCCGCAACGGTCAGGTCGCCGCGCTCCAAAAAGCGCACGGTATTGCCGGACAGGGTGCGCAGGGCCGCCAGAGGCTGATTCAGTTCGTGGGCAATGCTGGTGGACATTTGCCCGATGGCCGCCAGTTTTCCGGCCTGCACCAGTTCGTCTTGGGCGCGGCGCAGGGTTTCTTCGGCCTGGCGCCGCTCGCGAATCTGGCCTTTGAGGCGTTCGTTGCTGGCGCGCAAGTGGGCAGTGCGCTCAGTGATTTTGCGTTCCAGCTGGTTATTGGCCTCTTGCAAGGCCTCACGGGCTGCCAGCCGGGTGGCGATGACTTTGCGCCGTTCATTCCAGGCAATCAGCAGAAAGGCCAGCAGCGCAAACGCACCTGCCAGCAGCATGCCCTGGTTGGCAGCTTCACGGCGCAGGTCCTGCAAGGGCGTCAGCAGGGTGATGTCCCACGGCGTGTCGTTAAGCCTGCGGGTTTGTGCCAGATAGCTGACTTCTTTGTCGTCGGTCACCACCTCGCTGTTGGCGGTAAAGGTGACTTTTTCAACGCCGTCGCCCAGTCGCTCGCGCTCAAGGGGTTCGAGTTCGATCAGCGGCCACCAGTAGTACTGCAGGCTGCGGGCCAGCTTCTCTTTGATGTCTGCAGTCAGCGGGCGTACCGACTTGAGCCGCCGGCTTGGATCGCTGGACAGAATAATGATGCCGTTTTCATCACTCACGTAGGCTTCAAGGCGCGCGCGTTGCCAGCGTTCTTCCAGGGCTTCGAGGCGCACTTTGATCACCGCGACGCCAATGATCTTGCCTTGTTCTTCCAGGCCATGGGCCAAGTAATAACCCGGCTCGCCCGTGGTGCTGCCAATGCCATAGAAACGCCCGGGCTGGCCACGTACCGCGTCCTGAAAATAGGCGCGGAAAGACAAGTCCTCGCCCAGGTAACTGTCGACATCCCGCCAGTTACTGGTGGCGACGACCCGGCCGGTGGTGTCGAGCACGTAAATGGCCCGGCTGCGGCTGCGGCGGTTCAAGCCTTCGAGGTATTGATTGACGGCGACCCGGTTTTGCACGCTCGGGTCAGCCAGTAATGACGACACACTGGACTCCAGCTCTAGCAGGCTGGGCAGGTAAGTGTATTTGCTGAGTTCGCTTTCGACCGTGCGCGCGTGCAGTTCAAGCTGGCGCTCGCCGCTTTCGCTCAGGGTGGTGATGCCAAAATGTTCACTGATGCGGTAACCCGCATAACCTAAACCGATCATCATCAGGATAATCAGCGGCGGCAGCAGCAAGTGACGAAGCAGACGTGGTTTCACGGCAAGTGAGGGCGGGGCACCGCGATAAAGGTTGGGGTCGCATTTCATCACAGATGCCTTGGGTCAACCACTGCGCACTAATGTATTACGGGCATGTAGCCGCTGCCGTAGGCTGCGATGGGCTGCATCGCAGCCCCGGCTCTATTGAAAGCGAAGGTCCTTCGGTCCTTATCGCAGCCTTCGGCAGCGACTACAGTCGCGTTATTTAGTGCTGCAGGATTTTGGCGAGGAAGTGCTGGGCACGCTCGGAACGGGCGCTTACGTCACCAAAGAACTCTTCTTTCTCACAGTCTTCGACGATCTTGCCCTGGTCCATAAAGATCACCCGGTTGGCCACCTTGCGTGCAAAACCCATTTCGTGGGTCACGCACATCATGGTCATGCCTTCGTGGGCCAGTTGCACCATCACGTCGAGGACTTCGTTCACCATTTCCGGGTCGAGTGCCGAGGTCGGTTCGTCGAACAGCATGACAATAGGGTCCATGGCCAAGGCGCGGGCAATCGCGACACGCTGCTGCTGACCGCCAGACAACTGGCCAGGGTGCTTGTGGGCATGGGCCGACAAACCTACGCGCTCCAGCAGTTCTAGGCCTTTTTTGGTGGCTTCTGCTTTGCTGCGACCCAGGACCTTGACCTGCGCAATGGTCAGGTTTTCGGTGATGGTCATGTGCGGGAACAGTTCGAAATGCTGGAACACCATGCCAACGCGCGAACGCAGTTTTGGCAGGTTGGTCTTCGGGTCGGCAATCGATGTGCCGTCAACCACGATGTCGCCTTTCTGGAACGGTTCAAGGGCGTTGACGCACTTGATCAAGGTCGATTTGCCCGAGCCCGACGGGCCGCAGACTACAACCACTTCGCCTTTTTTGACTTCGGTACTGCAATCGGTCAGTACCTGGAAGTCCCCGTACCACTTGTTGATGTTCTTGATCGAGATCATACGGCAAACCTTTTTTGCAGACGCTTGACCAGCAGCGAGGCGGAAAAGCTGATGATGAAATACACCAGACCGGCGAAAATCAGGAATTCGTTGGAGCGGCCGATGATATCGCCACTGGAGCGCGAAGCATTGAGGAAATCAACCAGGCCCACGGTGTAAACCAGCGAGGTGTCCTGGAACAAAATGATGCTTTGCTGCAACAGCAACGGGGTCATCTTGCGAAACGCCTGAGGCAGGATGATCAGGCGCATGGCCTGGCCGTAGCTCATGCCCAACGCTTTGGCTGCGCCCATCTGGCCTTTGGGAATCGACTGCACACCGGCCCGTACGATCTCGCAAAAGTAGGCGGCTTCGAACATGACGAAAGCCACCATGCACGACTCGAAAGCACCGATTGGCGTGTCTTTGCCGGTGATCCAGCGCAGCACGAACGGCACGGCCAGGTAGAACCAGGTAATCACCAGCAGCAGCGGGATCGAGCGGAAGTAGTTCACATAAGCGCCGGCCAGATTGGCCATCCACTTGCTGGACGACAAACGCATCAATGCCAGCACGGTGCCGAGTGCAACACCACCGATAACCCCGAGCACCATCAGCTTCAAGGTCATGATCATGCCGTTCCACAGGCCCGGCAGGGCTGGAACAATACCGCTGAAATCGAAGAAGTCCATTATTTACCCCCCAAAGACATCAGACCGGGCACGGCGACTTTCTTCTCGATCAGACGCATCAGCAACATCAGGCTCATGTTCAGGGTGAAGTAGATCAGCGTGGCCAGGGTGAAGGCTTCAAACAGGTTGGCGGAGAACTCGGCTGTCTGTTTGGTTTGCGCCAGCAGCTCCATCAAACCGATCAGGGACGCCACCGAGGAGTTCTTGAACACGTTGAGGAACTCAGAGGTGAGCGGCGGAATAATGATGCGGTAAGCCTGGGGCAGCAGCACGTTCCAGTAGATTTGCGACAAGCTGAAACCCATGGCACGGGCAGCCGACTCCTGGCCGCGCGGCAAGGCTTCAATACCGGTACGCACTTGTTCGCACACCCGTGCGGCGGTAAACAGACCCAGACACACCACTACGCTCAGGTAGGCCGAGGTCGTCGGGCTGAGGTCTTGCTTGTACCAGTCCTGCAGGTTTTGCGGCAGCAGATCGGGTACCAGGAAGTACCACATGAACAGCTGTACCAGCAGGGGTACATTTCGGAAAATTTCCACGTAAACCGTGGCGATACTCGCGATAAAACGGTTCGGCAAGGTGCGCATCACGCCCAGCAGCGAACCCAGTATCAGCGCAACAATCCAGGCGACAACAGCGATCGCGATGGTCCAGCCCAGTCCGGTAATAAACCAGTCGAGATACGTCTCGCTGCCTACGCCGGTGGACTTGAAGAATACGCTCCAGTCCCAGTTGTAATTCATTCAGGGTCTCCCCTCAGATGGGTCTATAGACAAGCACTTGCTTCAGGGAATCCGTTCTCTCCGACAGTGCAGTCGGGCACACGCGTCCCGCTCGACAACCAGCGGTTCGAGTGCTTACTAATCAATAAGAAGCTAATACAGCAGGAGAACAAAGCCTGCGAGTGCGCTTATGCGCACTCACACGCTTAGGTGTTCAGGTATCAGGCTGCTGGTTTTTCTGGCGCAGGCTTGTCATTTGGATTGGCAATCAACTCTTTGAGCTCATCGCTCATCGGGAACTGGAGGTTCAGACCTTTTGGCGGGATAGGGGACTGGAACCACTTGTTGTAGGAATCGTTAACTTTGCCCGACTTGTAGTAAGCAACAATGGCGTCATCTACAGCCTTTTTGAAGTCCGGATCGCCTTTGCGCACCATGCAGCCGTAGATTTCGTACGACTGTGGTGTACCTGTTACGGCCCAGTCACCTGGCTTCTTGGCTTTGGCCATTTCACCGGCCAGCAGGGCGTCGTCCATCATGAAGGCAACCGCACGGCCCGACTCAAGCATGTTGAAGGCTTCGCCGTGGTCTTTCGCCGAGATCACGTTCATGCCCATCTGCTTGTCAGCGTTCATGGCCTTGAGGATACGCTCGGAGGTAGTACCTGCGGTGGTGACGACGTTTTTGCCTTTCAGGTCAGCGAAATCTTTGTACTGCGAGTCCTTTTTGGACAGCAGACGGGTACCGATTTCGAAGATGCCGATCGAGAAATCCACTTGTTGAGCGCGTTCGGCGTTGTTGGTGGTGGAGCCACATTCAACGTCAACGGTACCGTTTTGTACCAGCGGGATACGGGTCTGGGAGGTGACCAGGTTGTACTTGACCTTAAGGTCAGGCATGTCCAGGTCTTTTTTCAGCGCTTCAACGATTGCCAGTTGCACATCATGGGAATAGCCAACCGGCTTGCCTGATGCGTCAGCGATGTAAGAAAACGGAATGGAGGAGTCACGATGCCCAAGGGTGATGGTGCCGGATTCTTTGATTTTCTTCAGTGTGCCGGTCAGTTCAGCGGCGAATACTGGAGTGCTAATCAGAGCTACAGCAATGGCTGCACTCAAAAGTTGCGGAACGATGCGCATCGATTTTTCCTCGACATTGTTTTTTTTATTTGAGCCCGTTCACGAGCTCTTTAGGTACTTCGAAACGCTAAACAGATTAAACGCTGTTTTCGCATTCGGCCCTGAGTGTAGAGCATGAGTCATGCCAGAGACGGAATTAAACTTCAACCTGCTGATTTATATAGGTTTTAAAGTTTTATTAGGTGGGGTTTTGAGGGCGTTGCGCCCGGAAAGCCGAATAGCAGGGCGATAAGCGTTCGGAAAACCGAATGAGGAAATACCGCTTATCGGTGGGGGAGAAGCAACAGCGCGATCTTTGAATGTTTAAAAGATCGCGGGGTTTACACCTGCAATGGCGTACTCATACGTGAAGGGGTTAAGCCGCTTCAACCTTGCGCTGCTTGAGGTTCAGGCTGGCCATGTAGTGCGCAAGGCGCTCTTGCTCGGCGGCTGTGGTGAACAGGCCCAATTTGGTCCGGCGCCACAGGATGTCCTGCGCATCCAGTGCCCATTCCTGGCGGCACAGGTAGTCCACCTCGCGGCTATAGAGGCCGCTGCCGATGTGCTCACCCATCTCGCTCAAGCTTTGCACGCCGTCCAGCAACTGCCAGGAGCGGCTGCCATAGGTAATTGCCCAGCGTTTGGCAATAGCAGCGTCCAACCAGTTGTGTTTGCTGATCAAGGCCGCGCTCAGGGCTTGAGGCGTGGTCATGTCTTCGCCGCCCGGCAAGGTCGCTGCGGCCGTCCAGCTCGGTTTGATCTGGGTGAAGAACGGTGTCAGTTGCGCCATGGCCGACTCGGCCAGTTTGCGGTAGGTGGTCAACTTGCCACCGAACACGGACAGCAGCGGGGCTTCGCCCGAAGCGCCTGACAGGGACAAGGTGTAATCGCGGGTTACCGCTGACGGGTTGTCCGACTCGTCATTGCACAGTGGGCGTACGCCCGAGTAGGTGCGCAGAATGTCGTCACGGCTCAGTTGCTGCTTGAAGTGCGAGTTGACCACGTTCAACAGGTAATCGGTTTCTGCCTCGGTGATGCTGACCTTGGCCGGGTCGCCCGTGTATTCGCGGTCTGTGGTGCCAATGATGGTGAACTGGTCCAGGTACGGAATGGTGAACACGATCCGCTGGTCTTCGTTCTGCAAAATAAACGCGTTAGGTGCGTCATACAGTTTGGGCACGATCAGGTGGCTGCCTTGAATCAGGCGGATGCCGTACGGCGAGTCCAGCTTTAGATCCTCTTTAATAAACTTGGCCACCCAAGGGCCGGCAGCGTTTACCAAGGCTTTGGCGCGAATCGAAAACAGGCTGCCGTCAGCGCGCTCAAAGTTCAATTCCCACAGGCCTTTACTACGTTGCGCGCCGACGCAGCGAGTCTGGGTGTGGATGTGAGCGCCGTTTTCGCGCGCAGACATGGCATTGAGTACGACAAGGCGAGCGTCATCGACCCAGCAATCGGAGTATTCGAAGCCTTTAGTGATTTCAGGCTTGAGCGGGCTGTCGGCGCCGAATTTAAGGCTGACAGAACCGGCGAGTTTTTCGCGTTTGCCCAAGTTGTCGTATAGAAACAAGCCCGCACGAATCATCCACGCCGGACGCAGGTGCGGGCGATGCGGTAATACAAAGCGCATGGGTTTGACGATGTGCGGGGCTTTGGCCAGCAACACTTCACGCTCGGCCAGGGCTTCGCGCACCAGGCGGAACTCGTAATGTTCAAGGTAGCGCAGGCCGCCGTGAATCAGCTTGCTGCTGGCAGACGAGGTATGGCTGGCCAAGTCGTCTTTTTCGCACAGAAACACCGACAGGCCGCGACCTGCAGCGTCAGCCGCAATGCCGACACCATTGATCCCGCCGCCAATCACGGCAACGTCGTATACCTCTGAGAGGGGGGTGGCAGGCAAGGTGGTCAAGGGCATGTCGGGGCCTCGCGTTGTTCACGCATATTTGAATTCGAACATTAATGTTCATTTCCGAAAATGTTAGCGGATAAAGACGCGCACAGCCAGCTTACTTCGATTGAAAAAACTCATCGAAGAGCGTTGAAAGGAAGATTTTCGAACATTTAGGTTGGGGAGGGCGTTTTGTGGGAGCGGGCTTGCTCGCGATTCAGGCGACACGGTCGCCCTGAATCACGGTGTAGATGCCATCGCGAGCAAGCCCGCTCCCACACATATGGCTTAAACCACTTCGAGGCGGATTTTGTTCTGTGCCAGCAATTGGGTCAGTTCAGGCACCGGGTGCTGGTCGGTCACCAGGCAGTCAATCAAGCTGATCGGGCCCAGTCGTACCATGGCGTTACGGCCGAATTTACTGGAGTCCGCCGCCAGAATCACTTGTCGGGCGTTGGAGATAATGGCCTGAGAAACGCGCACTTCCTGGTAGTCGAAATCCAGCAAGCTGCCATCCGAATCGATACCGCTGATGCCGATCAGGGCGAAATCGAATTTGAACTGATTAATAAAGTCGACGCTGGCCTGGCCCACGATGCCGCCGTCTCGGCGTACGTTGCCGCCGGCTATCAGCACTTCAAAGTCGTCTTTGGCGCTGAGGATTGAGGCAACGTGCAGGTTGTTGGTGATGATTTTCAGGTGGTTATGGTTGAGCAGCGCCCGGGCAATCGACTCGGTGGTGGTGCCGATGTTGATGAAAATCGAGGCGTGGTCAGGAATCTGGGCGGCGATAGCTTCACCGATACGGCGTTTTTCATCGCGCATCTGGTCGGCGCGCATGGCGTAGGCCGTGTTTTCAACGCTGGAATCATAGGCCGCGCCACCGTGATAACGACGCAGCAAATCGGCCTCGGCCAACTGGTTAATGTCGCGGCGGATGGTCTGCGGTGTAACAACGAACAACTGGGCCATTTCCTCGATGCTGACATAGCCGCGCTCGCGAACGAGTTCGAGGATCTGCTGTTGGCGTGGAGGCAGATTCATGGAGTTTCCTTTGGGCGGCGAAGCAAAAGTCGCTCATGATGCCGCAGGTAGGCCCCGACCTGCTATACACAGGTGCCATGAATACAGATATGACAACGGGCGCGAAGGGCGCCCGTTGGGTGTTTTACCGGCAATTGAGCCGTGCTGGCTTACGTGCTGGCTTAGTTGCTTTCTTCGTGGGGTTCCCAGTCGCGCGTACGCTCTACGGCCTTTTTCCAACCGGCGTAGAGCTTCTCTTTGCTCGCTTCTTCAAGCTGAGGTTCGAATTCGCGCTCGATCACCGCTTTGCTGCGCAATTCATCCAGGCTGCCCCAGAAACCGCAGGCCAGACCGGCCAGGTAGGCGGCGCCCAAGGCTGTGGTTTCGCGCATTTGTGGGCGTTCGACCATGGTGCCGAGGATGTCTGCCTGGAACTGCATCAGGAAGTTGTTGGCTACCGCGCCACCGTCAACGCGCAAGGCTTTAAGGCGTTCGCCCGAGTCCTGCTGCATGGCGTCCAGTACGTCGCGGGTCTGGTAGGCAATCGACTCAAGGGCTGCACGAATAATGTGGTCTACCCGTACGCCACGGGTCAGGCCGAACAGTGCGCCACGGGCATACGGGTCCCAGTAAGGCGCGCCCAGACCGGTAAACGCAGGCACCAGATACACGCCATTGCTGTCTTTGACCTTGTTGGCAAAGTATTCGGTGTCGTGTGCATCGTTGATGATTTTCAGCTCGTCGCGTAGCCATTGCACTGTCGAGCCGCCGTTGAAGACCGCACCTTCCAGCGCATAAGCCACTTCACCGCGCGGGCCGCAAGCGATGGTGGTAAGCATGCCGTGGGTCGACTGAACCGCGTTGGTGCCGGTGTTCATCAGCAGGAAGCAGCCGGTGCCATAGGTGTTTTTGGCCTGACCTGGCTCGACGCACATCTGGCCAAACAACGCGGCTTGCTGGTCACCGGCAATCCCGCCGATGGCGATGCCGCTTTTGGTGCGGCCATAGATTTCGGAAGAGGATTTAACCTCTGGCAGCATTTCGCGCGGGATATCCAGCACATCCAGCATCTTGGCGTCCCACTCCAGGGTGTGGATGTTGAAGAGCATGGTGCGCGAGGCGTTGGTGTAATCGGTGACGTGGGTCTTGCCGCCGGTAAATTTCCAGATCAGCCAGCTGTCGACGGTGCCGAACAGCAATTCGCCCTTGCGCGCGCGCTCGCGGCTGCCTTCGACGTTGTCGAGGATCCACTTGAGCTTGGTGCCGGAGAAGTACGGGTCGGTGACCAGACCGGTGGTTTCGCGGATGTACTGTTCATGACCGCCGCGCTTGAGCTGTTCGCAGATTTCGGTGCTGCGACGGCATTGCCAGACGATGGCGTTGTAGATCGGGCGACCGCTGATCTTGTCCCACACCACCGTGGTTTCACGCTGGTTGGTGATACCGATTGCCGCTACCTGGTCGTGGTGCAAACCGGCCTGGGCCAGCGCTTCGACCATGACCGCGCTCTGGGTAGCGAAGATTTCCATCGGATCATGTTCAACCCAGCCGGCTTGCGGGTAATGCTGTTGAAACTCGCGTTGCGCGGTGCAGACCACGTTGGCGTCACGATCAAAAATGATCGCTCGCGAACTGGTAGTGCCTTGGTCCAGCGCAATGATGTAGTTCTTATTCTGAATGTCGGTCATGGGGTTGCCTTGCAGAATGAAGTAATGGTTTCCGGGCGCGAGCAGGTTACGGGCAGTAGTCTCATGCGCCCCGTTTCATAAGTCGATATCAGGACGCCTGGGTTTTAACCTCGGCGACCGCTGGAGCGTGCGCAGGTGCGGACTCTGGCTGGGGCAAGTGACGGGCAATCAGCCCGCGATAAATGGCCGCGCCGAGGCAGGCACCGACGATGGGTGCAAAAATTGGAATCAGGAAATAAGGAATATCGCGGCCACCCGTGAAGGAAATTTCGCCCCAACCAGCAAAGAAAGTCATCAGTTTAGGTCCGAAGTCACGCGCCGGGTTCATCGCAAAACCGGTCAGCGGGCCCATCGAACTGCCGATCACGGCAATCAACAGACCAATCAGCAGTGGCGCCAGCGGACCGCGTGGCAGGCCATTCTTGTCGTCGGTGAGGGCCATGATTACGCCCATGAGGATGGCGGTGATCACCACTTCAACGAGGAAGGCTTGCAACGTGGAGAGCGCCGGGTGCGGGTAAGTCGAGAAGACCGAGGCTAATTCGAGGCTGGCCTGGCTGCCGCGAACCATGTTGTGCGCTTGTTCGTAATCGAAGAACAAATTGCTGTAGAGCGTATAAACCAACGCCGCCGCACAAAAGGCACCGGCCACTTGAGCAAGGATGTAGAACGGCAGTTTACGTTTATCAAAATCGGTAAACAGGCACAGCGCAATGCTGACCGCCGGATTCAGATGTGCACCGGAAACCCCGGCTGTCAGGTAAATCGCCATGCTGACGCCAATGCCCCAGATGATGCTGATTTCCCATAAGCCAAAGCTGGCGCCCGCGACCTTGAGAGCCGCAACGCATCCTGTACCGAAAAATATGAGCAGTGCAGTGCCGAGAAATTCGGCGAGGCACTGACCTGAAAGCTTGGGGTGCTGCGTTGCAGTCGTCATTTGAAACCTCTTTTTTGTTGTTTTTTGACGTCGTTAGTCAGGGGTGGCAGTGCAGCAATACAGAAAAAACAGATGCCGTTTTTTTGGAAATTCATGGGTCGGTAACAGAACATAAGTATTAGGCGGTATGTTCAGATTCGAAAAATATAGACAACAAACACTGCTGTCAAAGGTCGAAAGTGAACGATGCGCCACATTTTGACTTTCACATGAGTTTTGGGTGCTGGTTTTATGTAAGAAAAAAATACAAATTGGCAGGTAAGGGTGTAACGTTTCAGCGCTAAATAGTGCCGGGAAGCCCGTTCCAGCGCGTTTTTTATTGGCTAATGGCCTAAAATCCGGCCCTGGATTCTTTAGTCAATTGACCACAGGGGCTGTCATGACGCCTGCATTGGACCTGCTAAAAAAAGTTCGCGCCGAACATCGAGTACACAGCTACGAGCATGACCCCAAGGCCGCGTCCTACGGGCTGGAGGCGGCAGAAAAGCTCAATCTCGAACCGGCTCAAGTGTTCAAGACGCTGTTGGCCAGCAGTGAAAAGAGTGAGTTATTGGTTGCGGTTGTACCGGTCGTCGGAAGTCTTGACCTTAAAGCGCTGGCGCAGGCGGCCGGGGTCAAAAAAGTCGAAATGGCTGACCCTGCGGCCGCTCAACGTGCCACGGGTTACCTGTTGGGCGGGATCAGCCCGCTGGGGCAAAAGAAGCGTCTGCGAACGTTTATTGATGAAAGCGCCAAGGTGTTCGAGACGATTTATGTCAGCGCCGGACGGCGCGGGCTGGAAGTGGAACTGGCTCCGGCCGTGCTGGCTGAGCATACGCAGGCCAAGTTTGCACCGATCGGGCGGGCGTAAACGGTATGAGTAACCTCGTCTCGCGATCTTTTAACGATCAAAAGATCACGAGACAAACCATTCGTATCACTGAGCGGTGCTAAAACGCCTTACGCCGGATTCCGAGTGAGGAATCTGAGCCGCTGTGCTGCCGCTGCCCTGAAACATCACCAGGTGTTCTGCCGCCACCCGGATGCCGACTTCCGTGCCGGGTGCGTGATCGGCATGGCTTGGGAAAATCGACTCCAGTTGGCTGCCCGTGGGTAATTGCAAGCGGTACAGGGTCGATGCGCCAAGGAAGGTCTTACCGATGATTTTGGCTTTAAGCGCGCTATCAGGGGCGTAGACGATGTCATCCGGGCGCAGCAGGACATCAACAGCCCCGCCAGTTGGCCAGCTATAAGCCCGGTTGCCGCGCAATACGCCCAGCTCGGTTTGTACCGACTCAGGGCTGAGCAATTGCCCACGAATGAAATAGCCCTGGCCTATAAAGCTCGCTACATATGGCGTCAGCGGCTCGTGGTAGAGGTTGTAGGGCGTATCCCACTGCTCCAGGCGACCCTCTTTAAACACTCCTACATGATCACTGACGGCGAAGGCTTCTTCCTGATCGTGGGTCACCAGAATGGCACTGGTGCCACGCGCTTTAAGAATGTCGCGCACTTCATGGCTCAGCTTGCGGCGCAATTCACCGTCAAGGTTCGAGAAGGGCTCGTCCAGCAACAGCAGTTGGGGCTCAGGAGCCAAAGCCCGGGCGAGCGCAACGCGTTGCTGTTGGCCACCCGAAAGCTCGTGCGGGAAACGCTTGCCCAGGTCTTTTAGATTGACCAGTTCCAGCAGTTCCTCGATCACGCGGTCTTTGTTCGGGTGCTTGCGAATGCCAAACGCAATATTGTCGGCCACGCTCAAGTGTGGGAACAGGGCGTAGTCCTGAAACACCATGCCGATGCGACGTTTCTCTGGGGCCAAAGTAAAACCGGCACTGGAGATAACTTCACCTGCGAGCTGGATTTCACCCTGGTGCACCGGCTCAAAACCGGCAATTGCCCGCAGCGTTGTGGTTTTGCCGCAACCCGAGGAGCCGAGCAGGCAGCCAATATCACCGGCATTGAGGTGCAGGTTAAGGTTCTGCACCACGCTCTGGCCTTGATAGCCACAGGCCAGATCGCGCAGGTTGAGCAATAGCGGCTGACTCATGCGGGTTGGTACGCAGGTTTGACCAGAAACTCCAGCAACGCTTTTTGCGCGTGCAGACGGTTTTCCGCTTGGTCCCAGGCTACAGAGCGCGGGTCGTCCAGCAGGTCGAGGCTGATTTCTTCACCACGGTGAGCGGGCAAGCAGTGCATGAACAGGACGTCTTCGGCGGCCAGGTCAAGCAGGGCGCGGTCAACCTGGTATGGCGCAAACAGCTTCAGGCGTTTGGCGGTTTCTTCTTCCTGGCCCATGGAGGTCCAGACGTCCGTGCTGACCAGGTGTGCACCGCGCACCGCTTCACGCGGGTCACGCACGATGCTCACGCGATCGCCGGCCAGCGCCACGAACTCAGGGTTCGGCTCGTAGCCTTCAGGGCAGGCAACGCGCAGGTGGAAGTCGAACTGGATGGCCGCTTCTATATAGCTGTTGCACATATTGTTGCCGTCACCGATCCAGGCCACGGTTTTGCCTTTGATCGAGCCACGGTGTTCGAGGAAGGTTTGCATGTCGGCCAGCAACTGGCACGGGTGCAGGTCATCGGACAGGCCGTTGATCACCGGGACGCGCGAATTGGCGGCGAATTCGGTCAGGGTGTTGTGGCCAAAAGTACGGATCATCACGGCGTCGAGCATGCGCGACATTACAATTGCGCAGTCGCCAATCGGCTCACCGCGGCCCAATTGAGTGTCGCGAGGGGACAGGAAAATAGCTTGGCCGCCCAGCTGGATCATGCCGGCTTCAAATGACAGACGGGTGCGGGTCGATGACTTTTCGAAAATCATGCCCAGGACGCGGTTTTTCAAAGGTTCAAAGAGAACGCCGCGATCACGCAGGTCTTTTAGCTCGATACCGCGACGGATGACGCTGACTAGCTCTTCGGGCGTGCAATCCATCAGGGAGAGAAAGTGCCTTGCGCTCATCATTAACTACCTTCTTTGCAACGACCGCAGAACTCAAAGCCGGGTTTTTCGGAAAAACGGCGAGACCTGCGGCGAAAGCCGCACGGGGCGACGAAATAGGGGAAGGCGCGATCTTATAAGGAAATGTCGCGTCTTGCCAATATGGGTCACGTTTTGAGGTTTATGCGAGTCTTGCGTTGCATGAGCACGCGGCTGAAACCACGGTTAAGTGATTCGCCTCACCTCAGCTGCCCAGTTGTACACTGCCCTCAGGTTGTTTTGCAATTCTGAGTGAACGTGGGGCATGACTGCCCACGTGTGCAAAGCCGGAATGTGAGATGAAGTTGCGACGATTGTCTGTCTGGGAGACCGAGCGTCATGCTCGGCTTTCCGTTACAATGCGCCACCGTGCCGACAACTGAGTCGGAAAGTTCAGCCGAGGTGCTCCATGGATATCATCGAAACTATCAAAGATCAGATTGCCAACAATACCGTTCTGCTTTACATGAAAGGCGCTCCGAATGCCCCGCAGTGTGGCTTTTCGGCTAAAGCGGCCCAGGCCGTCATGGGCTGCGGTGAGAAGTTCGCGTACGTGGACATCCTGCAGAACCCTGAAATCCGTGCCAACCTGCCGAAATACGCGAATTGGCCGACCTTCCCGCAACTGTGGGTAGGCGGTGAGCTGGTTGGCGGTAGCGACATCATGGCTGAAATGTTTGCAGACGGCTCTTTGCAGACGTTGATCAAAGAAGCGACTGCAAAAGCGGCCGCGGCCAAAACTGAAGCTTAATGGCTGACGTTGCTGCTACTTGAGTGATCAAGTAGCAGCCCATAAAAAAGCCCCGCCTCTGTATAAACAGGGCGGGGCTTTTTTGTGGGCGTTAGTTACTCACCCATCTGCGATTGCAGGTAATTCTCAATACCGATTTTATCGATCAGGCCCAACTGAGTTTCCAGCCAGTCGATATGTTCTTCTTCGGATTCCAGAATATCCTCCAGAAGTTCACGGCTACCAAAGTCGCCAACAACTTCGCAATGGGCGATGGCTGCTTTGAGGTCAGCGTGGCCGGTACGCTCAATGCGCAGGTCGCACTCAAGCATTTCCTTGGTGTGTTCACCAATGTGCAGTTTGCCCAGGTCTTGAACGTTCGGCAGGCCTTCCAGGAACAGGATGCGCTTGATCAGTTTGTCAGCGTGCTTCATCTCGTCGATGGATTCGTTGTATTCGTGTTTGCCTAACTTTTCCAGGCCCCAATCTTGATACATACGTGCATGCAAGAAGTATTGGTTGATCGCAACCAGCTCGTTACCGAGGATTTTATTGAGGTGCTGGATGACTGAAATATCGCCTTTCATCGCGAGGGCCTGCCTTAGTTAACCGTATATAAGGCAGAGTTTGATCTGCGTATTAACGACTGTCAAACCTAAGTGTTTGAATAATAAATGAAAATTAATCGGAATAAGAATGTTTGTGTTCCGCGTTTTGGCCCTAAGTACTTGAATTTTTGGCATAAAAAACCGGACGCTAAGTCCGGTTCATTAGAAAATTGATAATTACGCTGCAGAAAATTCTGCTGGAAAACCCAAGGCCGCCTGGCTGGCTTGAAGCGAGGTCAGGGTTTCGCGAACCACTTGCTTGGCCAGGCAAGCACATTTGCCGCATTGGCTGGCGACGCCGGTGGCTTCGCGCACTTCTCGGTAGCTGCAGCAACCTTCGTAGATTGCATCGCGAATTTTTCCGTCAGTAACGCCAGTGCAGAGGCAAACGTACATAAATAAGAACCATCGCTGGTTGGGATTCAATGAAACGGATCTTAATGTTAACGAGAATGATTGTCAAAGTAGATTAGGGCGCGGTGGGGGTTTGTTCAGGTTGTGCAGACGAGCGGTGTATGATGCCGCTCTTTTTACGCGGTGATCGGGTCGCAAGCCTGTTGTTTCTCAAGGGCTTTGCAGCTGGATCCCGTTTTTCACGTCGCACCCAGGAGATATCCAATGAGCGTACTCGTAGGCAAACAAGCCCCTGACTTCACCGTCGCAGCCGTACTTGGCAATGGCGAAATCGTTGATAGCTTCACGCTGTCCTCCGCTATCAAAGGCAAATACGGCCTGGTGTTCTTCTACCCACTGGACTTCACCTTCGTTTGCCCATCGGAACTGATCGCTCTGGATCACCGTATTCCTGAGTTCCAGGCGCGTAACGTTGAAGTGGTTGCAGTCTCTATCGACTCCCATTTCACTCACAACGCATGGCGCAACACCCCGGTGAACAATGGCGGTATCGGCTAGGTGAAATACACCATGGCTGCCGACATCAACCACGCGATCTGCAAAGCCTACGACGTTGAAACTGAAGGCGGCGTAGCACTGCGCGGCGCATTCCTGATCGATAACAAGGGCGTTGTTCGCTCCCAGATCGTTAACGACCTGCCACTGGGCCGCAACATGGACGAACTGCTGCGTCTGGTTGATGCGCTGCAATTCCACGAAGAGCACGGCGAAGTGTGCCCGGCTAACTGGAAGAAAGGCGACAAAGGCATGACCGCTTCGACTGAAGGCGTTGCGGCTTATCTGACTGAGAATGCTGGCAAGCTGTAAGCTTTTTGGCGGCATAAAAAAAACCGGACCTTGGGTCCGGTTTTTTTATGCGCGGTGGTTAGCCCGAACGACGTGATCAGTCGTTGAAGTCTTTCCAGCCGCCCATTTGCTTCCAGCTGTTGACGATGCCACAGAACAGCTCAGCGGTTTTTTCGGTGTCGTAACGCGCCGAGTGCGCCTCACGCCCGTCAAAATCGATGTCAGCTGCCTGGCAGGCCTTGGCCAGAACGGTCTGGCCATACGCCAGGCCAGCCAGGGTTGCGGTGTCGAAGCTCGAGAACGGGTGAAACGGGTTACGTTTCATGTCCAGACGCGCCACGGCCGCATTCAGAAAGCCCAGGTCGAAGCTGCTGTTATGACCTACCAGGATGGCGCGTTTGCAACCATTGGCCTTTAGCGCTTTGCGCACACCCCGGAAGATGTCGGTCAGCGCTGTTTCTTCACTGACCGCCATACGCAGCGGATGGTCCAGCTTGATGCCGGTGAACTCTAGGGCTGCGGCTTCGATGTTGGCGCCTTCAAAAGGCTCCACACGGTGGAAATAGGTGTGTTCCGGGAACACAAAGCCTTTTTCGTCCATGCCGATGGTGACCGCCGCGATTTCCAGCAGCGCGTCGGTAGCGCTATTGAAACCGCCGGTTTCAACATCGATTACGACTGGCAGATAGCCGCGAAAACGCTCGGCCATCGGATGGCGCGAACCGCCGCCATGACCGCCCTCGTGCTCGTCATCAAAATGGTCGTCGCTCACGCGTTTTCCTCAAGCAGGCGCCAGCGCAGTTTTTCACCGGCGCGCAGCGGGATTACGTTCAGCTCGCCGAAAGGCAGGCTGCTCGGGGCGGTCCACTCTTCGCGAACCAGGGTGATGTGTTCGGTGCTCGGTGCCAGACCGTAGAAGCGTGGGCCATTCAAGCTGGCAAAGGCTTCGAGCTTGTCCAGCGCATTGCGCTGTTCAAACGCTTCGGCATAGAGCTCGATAGCAGCATAGGCGGTATAGCAACCGGCACAACCGCAGGCGGCTTCTTTGGCATGCTGGGCATGCGGTGCCGAGTCAGTGCCCAGAAAGAACTTCGCACTGCCGCTGGTGGCCGCATCCAGCAGGGCTTCCTGGTGGGTGTTGCGCTTGAGGATCGGCAGGCAATAGAAGTGCGGGCGAATACCGCCAACCAACATGTGGTTGCGGTTGTACAGCAGGTGATGCGCGGTAATGGTTGCGCCTACGTTGGCCGAAGCCTCGTTGACGAACTGGACCGCATGCGACGTGGTGATGTGTTCAAACACCACTTTCAACGTCGGGAATCGCTCCACAACACGACGCAAATGCTCTTCGATGAAGACCTTTTCGCGATCGAACACGTCGATATCGGCGCGGGTCACTTCACCGTGGATCAGCAAAGGCATACCCACTTCGGCCATGGTTTCCAGGACCGGGAAGATCGCATCGATGCTGGTCACGCCCGAGTCGGAGTTGGTTGTTGCGCCAGCCGGATACAGCTTGGCAGCGTGTACATAGCCGCTGGCTTTGGCTGTACGAATGTCTTCTGGCTGTGTTCGGTCGGTGAGGTAGAGCACCATCAGCGGTTCGAAACGGCTGCCAGCCGGGCGAGCAGCGAGAATGCGCTGTCGATAGGCATCGGCTTCAGCTGCGTTACGCACCGGAGGTACGAGGTTAGGCATGATGATGGCGCGGCCAAAGGTGCGCGCAACATCCGCCACAGTGTGAGGCAACACAGCACCATCGCGAAGATGAATGTGCCAGTCGTCGGGACGCAGCAGGGTCAGGCGGTCAGACATTGGGGGGATTCCAGGCGGGTCAAACTGATGCGAATGCTACCGGAAAACACTCTCTCAGGCACTCGCTATCAAGTTTTAGCTGCGTTAACCGATACATTCGAGGTATGTCGTAAAAACGGTGAACGGTGTTTTGCCAGTAACCATCTGCGGAGCCCTCAGTGCGCCAGCGTTATTTCATCCTGCTCAGCTTGTTTGCCAGCGTTCCTGCCATGGCCCTGACTTTCCAGACCCGTCTGGAGAATGTGGAGTGGAAAGTGGAAGGTGACAAATTTGAGTGCCGCCTGATCCAGCCGATCACTGATTTTGGCGCCGGGGTGTTTGCGCGCCGCGCCGGAGAGCAGGCTGTCTTTCGTCTCAATGCCTCCAACTCGGTATTGGGCGAAGGTTCGGCAACGTTATTGGCGGCAGCGGCGCCATGGCAGCCAGGGCGCGGTGATATTGATCTGGGCACCGTGCGTATCGGGCGCGGCAACGTGCTGTTTAATAGCTCGCAGGCGCAGGCCGGTCGATTGTTTCGAGGATTGCTGGAAGGACGCAGTCCGCTGATCAGGCATTACTCGGCGACGGGCGGTTTGTCGGAAGTTCGCCTTCTGCCCGTGAAATTTCGCCAGGCTTATGGCGAATATGAAGCCTGTACCACCAAGCTCCTGGCCAAGAATTTCGATCAAGTCCGGCAAAGCCAGATCGGTTTTCCGGGGAGCGGCAATGAACTGGATGCCAAGGGCCGCGCGGATCTGCAGATCATGCTGGAGTACATGAAGGCTGACCCTACGGTTAACCACGTCATGCTGGACGGTTATTCGGATAATTCCGGTAATCGGTTGACCAATCGCGAGCTGTCCCGGCGTCGAGCTTTGGCGGTCATGAACTACCTGCAGGAAAACGGCCTGCAGGAATCGCAGATCACGATGCGTTTTCATGGCGAGCAATACCCATTGGTGCCCAATACCAGTGTGGCTAATCGGGCGAAGAATCGCCGTGTCAGTGTGCGCCTAGAGCGCATGCCAGAGCCTCCCAAGCCGCCCCCAGCGGTGGGTATTACCAATCCTGCGACGTTGTCGTGAGGTTTTTTGGCGTCGTGTTGCTGAAAGTTACTGTCGCTTTGTCGTATTAAGCTGTCGCCCCTCTGTAAATTAAGCCCCGCGGGCGGTAGACTGTTCGGCTTTTCGAACAACCCGTGGAGTGATGGCATGGCGGACGTAAACAAGGTCGTTCTGGCTTATTCGGGCGGCCTGGACACTTCGGTGATCCTGAAGTGGCTGCAGGATACTTATAACTGTGAAGTCGTAACCTTTACCGCTGACCTGGGTCAGGGCGAAGAGGTTGAGCCTGCACGTGCCAAGGCGCAAGCCATGGGCGTCAAGGAAATCTACATCGACGACCTGCGCGAAGAGTTTGTCCGCGATTTCGTGTTCCCAATGTTCCGCGCCAACACTGTTTACGAAGGCGAGTACCTGCTGGGTACCTCCATTGCGCGTCCGCTGATCGCCAAGCGTCTGATCGAAATCGCCAACGAAACCGGTGCTGATGCTATTTCTCATGGCGCAACCGGCAAAGGTAACGATCAGGTTCGTTTCGAGCTGGGTGCATACGCACTGAAGCCGGGCGTAAAAGTGATTGCTCCTTGGCGTGAGTGGGATCTGCTGTCGCGTGAAAAACTGATGGATTACGCAGAAAAGCACGCGATCCCGATCGAGCGTCACGGCAAGAAAAAATCCCCGTACTCGATGGATGCCAACTTGCTGCACATCTCTTACGAGGGCGGTGTACTGGAAGACACCTGGACCGAGCACGAAGAAGACATGTGGCGTTGGACCAAGTCGCCAGAAAACGCGCCGGATACCCCGACCTATCTGGAACTGACCTACCGCAATGGCGATATCGTTGCGCTGGACGGTGTTGAAATGACACCTGCGACCGTTCTGGCCACGCTGAACCGCATCGGTGGCGAAAACGGTATCGGTCGTCTCGACATCGTTGAGAACCGTTATGTCGGCATGAAGTCCCGTGGTTGCTACGAAACCCCGGGCGGCACCATCATGTTGCGTGCGCACCGCGCCATTGAGTCGATCACTCTGGACCGCGAAGTCGCTCACCTGAAAGACGAGTTGATGCCCAAGTACGCCAGCCTGATCTACACCGGCTACTGGTGGAGCCCTGAGCGTTTGATGTTGCAACAAATGATCGACGCTTCTCAGGTGAACGTTAACGGCGTGGTACGTCTGAAATTGTACAAAGGCAATGTGATTGTTACCGGTCGCAAGTCTGACGATTCGCTGTTTGATGCCAATATCGCAACGTTCGAAGAAGATGGCGGCGCTTACAATCAGGCCGACGCTGCTGGCTTCATCAAGTTGAATGCCTTGCGTATGCGTATTGCTGCTAACCGGGGTCGCAAGTTGTTCTAATTGCACCTGGTATCAAAAAACCCGGCCATTGGTCGGGTTTTTTTATGCTTGCGAATCATCATTAAAGGCGAGCTATTCATCTTGTCAGCTTAATGTATTGAGCTGTCGGGTTTGCGTGTTGTAAGTAATGACCATGGCATCACCTAAATGCGAAGAGATTTTTGTGTCTAGCTCAAGTCGCTGTTGGTGATTCCATTGACTCGTCAATGAGCTACTGGTTAGCAGGAGTAAAATATCGTTCTTATGCAGGCACTCTTTTTTTGGATGTGCCATTTCGTAGTAAGTTTGCAGGATGTCTCCCAAGGTATGGTCGTTGTTCAATCTTAAAGAGGGGTGGCTGAAATCGATCAGATACAGACTGCTTGGGCCTTCTTCATCCTGCGTTAATTGTTGTTCCTCATGAACTGAATCAAGTTTTTTATGTGTGGTCTTTTCTAATGTTGAGTCGTAGTCCCTGTGCCCTTGTGGCAGAAAGATAAAGTTTTTAGGGCTGTAGGAAATGAATTTTATCCCCGGCTTGGACAGAAGTGGCGCTGCCTGGCATGCAGGTGAGCCGGGGACTTCAGTGGCTCTTGCGCGCCTGGTACGGCCCTCAGGCTCGGCCGGTTCTGGTGTTGCGCGCGTGTTCTCCTTGGGATAGTCCATGGGGGTGTAGAGGGTTTTGTTATTGAAATTAAGAGTCAAAAAAAACAATGTGATCAGAATTGAAGGGAAAACAATTAAGAACCAAACATAAATTTTTTGATTTTCCCTGTCGATATACGGCAATGAAACCGCTGCGGAAGCTTCGGTTAACATTGAAAAAATAGCAATGACAGTGAGCGGGTTGTTTACCCGTATTTTGCTTTTTATCATGATATGGCCTGCGGAAAAATTCTGGTTGGAGTAGATGATATTAGAAGTGGTTAAGTATTAATGTCGCTTTTGTAACGGGTTTTAACAGTTGTCGCAGTAATAGCCTGTAGGTGCGAATTTTAATCAGAGGTTTGCGACAGCGGTTTTCCTAAATTTAGTCGTGGCTTTATGAAACTGCAAATCAAAAGTCTTTTGTATTTATTATTTCTATAGGACGTCCTCTGGTCGAGGAATTGGTTTTCTTTTTTGTAGGATAACTCCGGGTTAATAGGTGATTTGCGCCAGTAGAACTGGGATGTCGGTAGTTTTTATGTGAGATGTAGTATGGAGGAAATAAGTAACATTTTAGTTTTTCGTTGGATTACTTTTAAGTCAGGATCGAGGTGCCGGTTTGAAAGGGCTTGAGGGGTATGTTTTTCGATCGTATTTTAAGGGCTTTCCGAATGCCTTGTAGTCCTCTTCTTTAAGTTTGAAATGGTAATATTTTTTTCTAAAAAAAGAGTAGATTTTAACTGGATTGGTTTTTTCAAAGAGGAAGGAGGGAGGTACTGTTTATCTATATGAGTTCAAGGTAGAAATTGCGCGGGTGCTTAAGGGGGATGTTTTTGTTTGGTTGGGTTGAGCCGGTCTTTCTATTGGAGTACGGTTAAATACAGCGGATGAATAATTAAATAGAGGATTAAACATGGTGTATTTGAATTCGGGCGGTTTTAAATCGTGTCAGCTGTTTTTGGTTTTTACCTGCGAAGCTGCTGCGTTTGAAGGGAAAACGGCTCGGTTGCTGTTTGAATGAGTTGGTAATAAAGGAGGGTGAGCGCCAGGGTTTGGTAGTGCTAGGGTCAGGCCAATTTTTGGTATTCAGGATGTAAGCCAACGTATTTTTTAAGCGTGATCAAGGATGTTGCCGATAGTCATTAGAACTGAACGCTTAATATAAAGATCGGCCTGTATGATTTCCTCCCGTGTCGCTTAAATGAGGGGGAGGGTGGGAGTGCGATTTTTATGAGTGATTTATTCGTAGGGCAAATCTTTATTGTGCGTAGGAAATGTCTTTGGTTGTTGGTGCTTGGGGGGGGGGCACTATGCCCAGGGTGTTGTGACTAGGCTATTGTGCTGACTCTAAAATTCGAACAGCGAAAAAATTGGAATTACCCATGAATAAAGTGCTGATCGTGGATGATCATCCTGTAATTCGTCTTGCTGTGCGTATGCTCATGGAACGACATGGCTACGAAGTTATCGCAGAGACGGATAATGGAGTGGATGCTTTGCAAATGGCGCGTGAGTACGCGCCGGATATTGTAATTCTGGATATTGGTATTCCCAAACTCGACGGGCTTGAAGTTATTGCGCGACTTTCAACACCCGCGATTCCTATAAAGGTGCTAGTGCTGACTTCACAAGCTCCCGGTCATTTTTCAATGCGTTGCATGCAGGCCGGTGCGGCAGGTTATGTATGCAAGCAGCAGGATTTAACCGAGCTTTTAAGTGCCATCAAGGCTGTGCTTTCCGGTTACAGTTATTTTCCTAACCAAGCGTTGCATTCAGTGCGCTCAAGCTTGGGGAATGCCAGTGAAGCCGATATGGTGAACCGTCTCTCTGGTCGAGAAATGATGGTATTGCAGCAGTTGGCGCGAGGTAAGAGTAATAAGGAAATAGCGGATGGCATGTTTCTGAGCAACAAAACAGTCAGTACCTACAAAACGCGTCTACTGCTCAAGCTCAATGCTCGCTCACTGGTTGATCTTATTGAGCTGGCACAGCGAAATGGCTTGGTGTGAGTGGCAGGGGTGAGGAGCGGCTTGCTCCACAACCCCCTTAACACCAAAAGCCTCCGGGCAGGAGGTTTTTGGTGTTAAGCGCTGACGATTACAAGTCGTAGGGATAGTCTTCGAGCTCTTTCTGGAGTCTTTTTTCAGCCAGCAAGGCGTCTATCGTGCGGCGTTTAGCCAAGTTGGTTTTAGCGACTTCGACTGGGCGCTCTGTCAATTCAGCGTCGTCCGGGTCGGTCGTTGGAAAATCCTCTACTTCCAGTTGTTCTTTGCCAGTGCTCATTCAGTTCACTCCAGGCTAAGACATTCAATGGCGCCCCTTATAGCGATAAACGCTTTACGGGTAAAAAAGTTTTTCTCAATCGATCCGCCCATAAAACCTCTATCGCTCAATCGTCGGAGGTTTTTTCCTTGAAATCGCACAAGTCTTCAATGCGGCAACTCCCGCAGCGTGGCTTGCGTGCCTGGCAAACGTAGCGACCATGCAAGATGAGCCAGTGATGGGCATCGAGCAGGTACGGCTTAGGCACGAATTTGATCAATTGCTGTTCAACCTCGACCACATTTTTGCCTGGCGCTATTCCGGTTCGGTTACTGACCCTGAAAATATGGGTATCTACGGCCATGGTCAGTTGCCTGAAAGCGGTGTTGAGCACCACATTGGCTGTTTTTCGTCCTACGCCTGGAAGTGCTTCAAGCGCCTCCCGCGTTTGGGGTATCTCACTGGCATGTCGCTCGATGAGCAAGCGGCACGTTTCAATCACGTTTTTGGCCTTGCTGTTGTACAGGCCAATGGTCTTGATGTATTGCGACAACCCTTCCACCCCCAAAGCGTAGATGGCTTCTGGGGTATTGGCGACCGGGAACAATTTTGCCATGGCCTTGTTCACGCTGACGTCAGTGGCCTGCGCCGAAAGAATGACTGCTATCAGCAGTTCGAAAGGCGATGTGTAGGCCAGTTCAGTTTTTGGCTCTGGATTGTCTTCGTGAAACCGACGGAAGATTTCAAGGCGCTTTGCGGCATTCATGGGTAAAAACTTTTCCTGGAGAGCAGTCCGTTAATCGAAGAGAAACGTATCTCGTGACGGCAAGCTATCAGCTTTTGGTTGGGGCTAAAGCGTTGAGTGTCTGTTCTGCTCGTAGCACGGCGTCATTCAAAAGTGCGAGCTCAGCGCTGGTGTGTGCCTGCGTCTGCGCCTTTTTAAGTGCTGCCCGGTGCATGGCCAACTGAATTTTTGCCCGCTTGAGATCTGCAGTACCGCTGCTGGGCGCAGGCACCGCTATCACCGGGGCGGCCTCCAGTTGCGCCAGGCCTTTTTCGGCAGCCTCAAATTGTGCTTGCAGGACAACCAGTTGTGCCTGCTGCGGGGCCGTCGGCGGGTGACCAAAGGCTTTGAGCGATTTATGCAGTTGGGCGCGAGCCATGGCCAGGGTGACCTTGGCTTTTTTAAGCGCTGCATCGCTGAGCAAGGAGGGCTCTGTCTGCGATGGCTCAAGCGCCAGGGTGTCAGCAGGCGCCACAGGTGCTCGTTGAGCCCGCGCCAGGCGTTCTGCCTGACGTTGCTGTTCATCTCGTCGTAGACGTTCGTCACGTCGCTCGAAACGGCTACGGGCGTGGTTGCGCTTGTCAGTGCGTGCATTGAGCTGCTCTTGCGTCTGTGCAAGCCCGCCGACGATGGGGATCACATTGGCGGGTAGCGGTCGCATTTCGATGCAGTCGACAGGGCAGGGCGCAACGCACAGGTCACAGCCGGTGCATTCATCGACAATCACCGTGTGCATGAGCTTGGCGGCGCCCAATATGGCGTCCACCGGGCAGGCCTGAATGCACTTGGTGCAACCAATGCATTCAGCTTCACGAATAAAGGCCACCTGGGCTGGTGCCACGCCGCGCTCGGTGTCGAGTGCTATAACGGGAATGCTCAACAGGTTGGCCAGCGCAGCGATGGTTTCAGTCCCGCCGGGGGGGCATTTGTTAATGGCTTCGCCCTGGCTGATGCCTTCTGCGTAGGGTTTGCAGCCAGGATGCCCGCATTTTCCGCATTGGGTTTGCGGTAATAAGGCGTCAATACGTTGAATCAGGCTCATGGTGTGATCAGTCCAGCGACAGCGAGCCGCGCCCGGGCGACAGTCATCCTGCGCAGTGAGTAATGAGTGCGAGGCGGTTAAACGAACGGCGCTGATTATCCGACATGGCGGGAGGGGAGGCTACAACGAACATCTGCCAGCGACGTGCAGGCCGCTGGCAGATGAGGAGGGCGTGTTACTTGATGCGTTGACCAGGCTTGGCGCCGCTGTCCGGGCTCAGCAGGTAAATTTCTTCACCGCCAGGGCCCGCCGCCATGACCATGCCTTCAGAAACCCCAAAACGCATTTTGCGGGGTTTCAGGTTGGCAATCATCATGGTCAGGCGACCTTCCAGCTCAGCCGGGTTCGGGTAGGCGCTTTTGATGCCCGAGAACACGTTGCGCTGTTCGTCGCCGATATCCAGGGTCAGACGCAGCAGCTTGTCAGCCCCTTCGACAGCCTCGGCCTTGAGGATCAAGGCGACGCGCAGGTCGACAGCGGCAAACGCGTCAAACTCGATTTCGGCTGCCAAAGGCTCTTTGGCCAGCTCGCCATTGCCTTTTGGCGCTGCAGTACCGGTATCGGTCTGGCTGGCGATCAGGTCTTCTTTGGACGCGTTGACCATGGCTTCCACGTGCGCCGGATCGATACGCGTCATCAGCGGTTTGAAGGCATTTAGCTGATGGTTGGCGAGCAAGGTGCTGTGGTCGTCCCAGGTCAAAGGAGACACATTCAGGAACGCTTCGGCATCGGCTGCCAACTGCGGCAACACCGGCTTGAGGAAGATGATCAACTGGCGGAACAAGTTGACGCCCAAGGCGCACACGGCCTGGACTTCGTCTTGCTTGCCTTCCTGCTTGGCCATGGCCCAAGGCGCCTTTTCGGCGATCCAGGCGTTGGCACGGTCGGCCAGCGCCATGATTTCACGCATGGCGCGCGCGAAGTCACGGGCTTCGTAAGCATCGGCAATGCTTGGTGCTGCAGCCAAGAAGGCTTCGGTCAGCTCAGGCGCTGCGTTGCCTTCAACCATCACACCGGCATTGCCTTTGTGGATGAAGCCTGCGCAACGGCTGGCAATGTTGACCACTTTGCCGATCAGGTCAGAGTTGACCTTTTGCACGAAGTCTTCGAGGTTCAAGTCCAGGTCATCGACGCCACGGCCCAATTTGGCCGCGTAGTAGTAGCGCAGGTATTCCGGCGACAGGTGATCAAGGTAGGTGCGCGCCTTGATGAACGTGCCACGGGACTTGGACATTTTTTGACCGTTAACGGTCAAGTAGCCGTGAACGTTGATCGCGGTAGGCTTGCGATAGCCTGCGCCTTCGAGCATAGCTGGCCAGAACAGGGCGTGGAAGTTCACGATGTCCTTGCCGATGAAGTGGTAAAGCTCGGCGCTGGAGTCTTTGTTCCAGTACGCGTCGAAGTCCAGCTCTGGGCGGCGTTCGCACAGGTTCTTGAAGCTGGCCATGTAGCCGATCGGCGCGTCCAGCCAGACGTAGAAGTACTTGCCTGGCTCGCCCGGGATTTCGAAACCGAAATACGGCGCATCGCGGGAGATGTCCCACTCTTGCAGGCCGCTATCCAGCCATTCGGCGATTTTGTTTGCGACTGCATCTTGCAGCGCGCCGCTTCGTGTCCAGCTTTTGAGCATGGCTTCGAAGTCGGGCAGCTTGAAGAAGAAGTGCTGGGAATCCTTGAGCACCGGCGTGGCACCGGAAATCGCCGACTTCGGATTTTTCAGGTCTGTCGGGGCGTAGGTTGCGCCGCATTTTTCGCAGTTGTCGCCGTACTGATCATCAGTGCCGCATTTAGGGCAGGTGCCCTTGATGAAGCGGTCGGCCAGGAACATTTTCTTTTCCGGGTCGAAATACTGAGTGATCGAGCGCGTAGCGATATGGCCGGCTTCGCGCAGCTTGATGTAAATCGCACTCGACAGCTCACGGTTTTCTTCGGCGTGAGTCGAGTGATAGTTATCGAACTCCACGAGGAATTCGGAGAAATCGGCGCAGTGTTCGGCCTGCACGTTGGCGATCAGTTGCTCAGGTGTGATGCCTTCTTTCTCGGCACGCAACATGATGGCCGAGCCGTGGGCGTCGTCTGCGCAGACATAAGTGCATTGGTTGCCGCGTTGCTTTTGATAGCGCACCCACATATCGGTCTGGATGTACTCAAGCATATGGCCAAGGTGGATTGAACCATTGGCATAGGGCAGGGCGCTGGTGACGAGGATCTTGCGTGGCTCGGACATGGGGCTCGGCTACTTGATGAGACGGTGGTCGGCCACTATAAAGCGCCGGGCAATATATTTCACCCCGTGGGCGGCTATCTGATGCTTTCTGGTGTTTTTGAGCGGTTCAAAAGCCTGCGCCAGGTGATTTATTACAGGTACGATAGCGACCTGTTTCACTCAGCCTTTTTCGGGAGTTGCCCATGAGCGCAGTCAATCGCGCAGCGGTGGAGGCCGTCCTTCGCCAATACACCGACCCATATTTGAACCAGGATCCGGTCAGCGCCGGGTGTGTACGTCACATTGAAGTCCAGGGCGAGCATGTCAATGTTCAGCTCGAACTGGGTTATGCCGCCGGCCTGTTCAAGAATGGCTGGGCGCAAATGCTGCAAATGGCCATTAGCAATCTGGATGGCGTGTCCTCGGCCAAGGTTGAGATTACTTGCGTGATTGCCCCGCATAAGGCGCAGGCGCAAATCCCGGGGCTGGCCAATGTGAAAAACATTGTGGCCGTTGCCTCAGGCAAAGGCGGCGTCGGTAAATCCACCACGGCTGCCAATCTGGCGCTGGCGCTGGCGCGTGAAGGTGCGCGGGTGGGGATTCTGGACGCCGACATTTATGGCCCAAGCCAGGGCGTGATGTTCGGTATCGCTGAGGGTACCCGCCCGAAAATCCGTGATCAGAAATGGTTTGTGCCGATTGAGGCGCATGGCGTTGAGGTCATGTCGATGGCTTTTCTGACTGACGACAACACGCCGATGGTCTGGCGCGGCCCCATGGTGTCGGGCGCCCTGTTGCAGTTGGTGACCCAAACCGCCTGGAATGACCTCGATTACCTGGTGATCGACATGCCGCCCGGCACGGGCGATATCCAGTTGACCTTGGCACAGAAAGTCCCGGTGGCGGGTTCTGTGATTGTGACGACGCCGCAAGACCTGGCCTTGCTCGACGCGCGCAAGGGTGTCGAAATGTTCCGTAAGGTGAACATTCCGGTCCTGGGCGTTGTAGAGAACATGGCTGTGCACATTTGCTCGAACTGCGGTCACGCAGAGCATTTGTTCGGTGAAGGCGGTGGCGAGAAACTGGCGACCCAATATGGCGTGGAAGTTCTGGCTTCATTGCCGCTGGCGATGGAAATCCGCGAGCAGGCTGATAACGGCAAGCCGACCGCGATTGCCGACCCCAATAGCCCGATAGCCTTGATCTACCAAGAACTGGCCCGACACGTCGGTGCACGGATTGTTCTGAGCGAAGCCGCCACCCAGGCCATGCCGACCATTACCACCAGCGACGACTGATACCCCGTAAACCCCTGTAGGAGCGAGCTTGCCTCGCGATCTTTTTAAAAGACCAAAAGATCGCGAGGCAAGCT
>NZ_JBEOPQ010000027.1:0-65012 GCF_040310285.1 Pseudomonas sp. HY2-MNA-CIBAN-0224
GGAGCGAGCTTGTCTCGCGATCTTTTGACCTTTGAAAAGATCGCGAGACAAGCTCGCTCCTACAGTGTGATTTGGGTCTGGGCGATAGCGTGTGTTACAGCTGTGGTTCTTCTTTGGGCTTGGTCTTGTCGATGCCGGGGATGTGCAGTTTGCCGTCGGCCACCTGGTCGCCTTCAAGCTGTGGCTGTGTGGCCCAGGTGAGGATGTCGTAGTAACGACGGATGTTGGCCACGAAGTGCACAGGCTCGCCGCCACGGGCGTAGCCATATTTGGTTTTGCTGTACCACTGCTTCTGCGCCAGGCGAGGCAGGATTTTCTTCACGTCCAGCCACTTGTTCGGGTTCAGGCCTTCTTTGGCTGCTAACTTGCGTGCGTCATCCAGATGCCCGGTGCCCACGTTGTAGGCCGCCAGTGCAAACCAGGTGCGGTCTGGCTCGGCGATATCACTGTCCAGTTGGTCCTTGATATAAGCCAGGTACTTGGCGCCCCCCATAATGCTTTGCTTGGGGTCCAGCCGGTTGGACACGCCCATGGCCTGCGCGGTGTTCTGGGTCAGCATCATCAGCCCGCGAACCCCGGTTTTAGAGGTCACGGCGGCTTGCCATAAGGATTCCTGATAGCCCATGGCTGCCAGCAGGCGCCAGTCAATCTGTTCTTTTTTTGCGGCATCCTTGAAGAATACTTCGTACTTGGGCAAGCGTTGTTGCAAGTGCTGGGCAAAGGTGTAAGCGCCCACATAGCCCAATACATCAACGTGCCCGTAGTAGCGGTCTTTAAGGCGCTGCAGGGTGCCGTTTTTCTCGACCTTGTCCAGGTAAGTGTTGATCTCGTTGAGCAGGCTGTTGTCTTCGCCTGCGACCACGGCCCAGCGCTGACTGCGGGCATCGCCCAAATCAAAGGCCACGCGCACGTTGGGGAAGTACACCTGGTTCATGGCCATTTCGTTGGAATCGACCAGGGTCAGGTCGATCTGCCCTTCATCGACCATGCGCAGCAAGTCGACGACTTCAACGGCGTCGGACTCGTCGTATTCGATACCGGGATATTGCTTCTTAAGTTCGGCAAGCTGTTCGGCGTGGGAACTGCCCTTGAGTACGGTAATGCGCTTGCCGACCAGATCGGCCGCTGTAGTAGGGCGTGATTGCCCGTTGCGGTAAATGATCTGTGGCGTGACTTCGAGGTACGGGTGAGAAAACTTGGCTTGTGCGAGGCGGTTATCGCTGCTGACCAGACCGGCAGCAGCTAAAACCGGGCCGTCAGGTTGGCCCAGCTTGTTGAAAAGGTCGTCGAGGTTGTCAGCCGTTTCGATTTCCAGCTTGACGCCCAAGTCGTCGGCAAAGCGTTTGACCAGCTCGTATTCAAAGCCGGTTTCGCCGTTGCGATCTTCAAAATAGGTGGCCGGGCTGTTACGGGTGATCACCCGCAGTACCCCATCCTCCTTTACGCGCTCAAGGGTGCTGGGTTTTTCAACGCAGGCACCGAGCATCAGGAAGAGTCCGGTTACGAGCAGCCACTTGGCCCCACGCTGGCGGAATGCAGTTAGAGAAAACATGCGCGCAGTATACGCAAAGCTGCACGGGTGCCATATCTCGACAATCTGTGGGCATTCTGATAACAGCCGCCCAAAACGCTGCAACCCCTGTGGAATGGGGGTTGGAACGAGCTCTAAAGATCATTACCGACCATCTGTTTACACGCTGATAGCCATAAAGAATAAGGATTTGGTCGATTAACGACGTTTGGCGTACGTCTAGTGTGCCGTTTCGGGTGCCGTGACCGAAGCTTTAGGCTAGAATGCCGGGCCTCAAAGCACACCCCTCCCGAGGCTGTCCCGAAGATGTTGATCCTGCGCGGCGCTCCTGCCCTTTCTGCCTTTCGCCACAGCAAACTCCTTGCACAACTGAGCCTCAAGGTTCCGGCTGTCAGTGGTTTGTATGCTGAGTTCGCCCACTTTGCCGATGTCACCGGTGATCTGACCAGCGATGAACAGCAGGTACTGGCTCGTCTCCTGAAGTACGGCCCAAGCGTGCCGGTCCAAGAGCCAAATGGCCGACTGTTTTTGGTGTTGCCGCGGTTTGGCACCATTTCTCCTTGGTCGAGCAAGGCCAGCGATATTGCCCGTAACTGTGGCCTGGCGAAAATCCAGCGCCTGGAACGCGGTATTGCTTTTTATGTGGCCGGCCAGTTCAGCGACGCCGATGCCGAGCTGATTGCATCGGTTCTGCATGACCGCATGACCCAAATCGTACTGGGCGACCTGGAGCAGGCCGCCGGTCTGTTCAGCCATGCCGAGCCAAAGCCGCTGACGGCTATTGATGTGCTGGGTGGCGGTCGCGCCGCGCTGGAAAAAGCCAACGTTGAGTTGGGCCTGGCGCTGGCTGAAGACGAAATCGATTACCTGGTCAATGCGTTCAATGGTCTGGGCCGCAACCCGCACGACATCGAACTGATGATGTTTGCCCAGGCGAACTCCGAGCATTGCCGCCACAAGATCTTCAACGCCAGCTGGGACATCGACGGCCAAAGCCAGGAAAAAAGCCTGTTTGGCATGATCAAAAACACCTACGTGATGCACAACGAAGGCGTTCTGTCGGCTTATAAAGACAACGCATCGGTGATCGTCGGTAGCGTTGGCGGGCGTTTCTTCCCGAACCCTGAAACCCGCCAGTACGGCGCGGTGCAGGAGCCTGTGCACATCCTGATGAAGGTTGAAACGCACAACCACCCAACCGCCATTGCCCCGTTCCCGGGTGCAGCGACCGGTTCCGGTGGCGAAATTCGTGACGAAGGTGCAACCGGCCGTGGCGCCAAGCCAAAGGCAGGCCTGACCGGCTTTACTGTGTCCAACCTGCAAATCCCGGGCTTTACCCAGCCGTGGGAAGTGCCGTATGGCAAGCCAGAGCGCATCGTAACGGCGCTGGACATCATGATTGAAGGCCCGCTGGGTGGCGCGGCGTTCAACAACGAGTTCGGCCGTCCGGCCCTGACCGGTTACTTCCGTACCTTCGAGCAGTCCATCACCACCCCGCACGGTGATGAAGTGCGCGGTTACCACAAGCCGATCATGTTGGCGGGCGGTATGGGCAACATCCGCGCCGAACACGTACAAAAAGCCGAAATCACCGTTGGCGCCAAGCTGATCGTGCTGGGTGGCCCGGCCATGTTGATCGGCCTGGGCGGCGGTGCTGCCTCGTCTATGGCTACTGGCGCAAGCTCGGCCGACCTGGATTTCGCTTCGGTACAGCGCGAAAACCCGGAAATGGAACGCCGCTGCCAGGAAGTGATCGACCGTTGCTGGCAACTGGGTGACAAAAACCCGATCAGCTTCATCCACGACGTGGGTGCGGGCGGTTTGTCCAACGCCTTCCCTGAGCTGGTCAACGACGGTGACCGTGGTGGCCGTTTCGAACTGCGCAACATTCCAAACGACGAGCCGGGCATGGCCCCGCACGAAATCTGGAGTAACGAATCCCAGGAGCGTTACGTTCTGGCAGTCAGCGCTGAAGACTTCGAGCGCTTCCAGGCCATCTGCGAGCGTGAGCGTTGCCCGTTTGCCGTGGTGGGCGAGGCAACTGCCGAACCACAACTGACCGTCACCGACAGCCATTTCGGCAACAGCCCGGTGGACATGCCACTGGAAGTGTTGCTGGGCAAGGCGCCACGCATGCACCGTTCGGTGGTGCGTGAAGCCGAGCTGGGCGATGACTTCGATCCTGCAGCGCTGAACGTGGGCGAGTGCATCGAGCGCGTTCTGCACCACCCGGCAGTCGCCAGCAAGAGCTTCCTGATCACCATCGGCGACCGTACCATCACCGGCCTGGTTGCCCGTGATCAAATGGTCGGCCCGTGGCAGGTACCGGTGGCAGACGTTGCCGTTACAGCGACCAGCTTTGACGTGTACACCGGTGAAGCCATGGCCATGGGCGAGCGGACTCCGCTGGCACTGCTGGATGCTCCGGCATCGGGCCGCATGGCCATCGGTGAAACCCTGACCAACATCGCGGCCTCGCGAATTGGCAAAATCTCTGACATCAAACTGTCTGCTAACTGGATGTCGGCGGCTGGCCACCCAGGTGAAGACGCGCGTCTGTACGACACCGTAAAAGCGGTCGGCATGGAGCTGTGCCCTGAGCTGGGCATCACCATTCCGGTGGGCAAAGACTCGATGTCGATGCAAACCCGCTGGAACGATGAAGGCACCGACAAGAGCGTGACCTCGCCGCTGTCGCTGATCGTCACCGGTTTCGCCCCGGTGCTCGATGTTCGCCGCACCCTGACCCCAGAACTGCGCATGGACAAAGGCCTGACCGATCTGATCCTGATCGACCTGGGCCGTGGCCAAAACCGTATGGGCGCTTCGATCCTGGCCCAGACCTACGGCAAGCTTGGTAAGCAGGCCCCGGACGTTGATGACGCAGAAGACCTCAAGGCCTTCTTCGCCGTAATTCAAGGTCTGAACGCTGATGGCCACCTGCTGGCTTACCACGACCGTTCTGACGGTGGTTTGCTGACCACTGTGATGGAAATGGCGTTTGCCGGTCACTGCGGTCTGAACCTGATCCTCGATTGCCTGGCCGACAGCGTTGGTCAATTGCCGGCCGTGCTGTTCAACGAAGAGCTGGGTGCCGTGATCCAGGTTCGCCAGGACGCTACCGCTGACGTGCTCGCACAGTTCAGCGCGGCGGGTCTGGGTGAATGCGTGGACGTGATTGGTCAGCCGCTGAACAACAGCGAAGTCACCATCAGCTTCCACGGTGACAAAGTGTTTGTTGGCCAGCGCGGCGAGTTGCAGCGCCAGTGGGCTGAAACCAGCTTCCAGATCCAGCGTATGCGTGACAACGCAGACTGCGCACAGCAAGAATTCGACGTGCTGCTGGAAGAAGACAACCCGGGCCTGACCGCTCAGTTGAGCTTTGACGTCAACGCCAACATCAGCGCGCCGTACATCAAAAAAGGCATTCGCCCACAAGTTGCCGTTCTGCGTGAGCAGGGCGTTAACGGTCAGGTTGAAATGGCAGCGGCGTTTGACCGTGCCGGTTTCAACGCGATCGACGTGCACATGAGCGACATTCTGGCCGGCCGTGTCGACCTGAACGAGTTCAAGGGTCTGGTAGCGTGCGGTGGTTTCTCTTACGGCGACGTACTGGGTGCCGGTGAAGGCTGGGCCAAGTCAGCCTTGTTCAACGCCCGCGCACGTGATGCTTTCCAGGGCTTCTTCGAGCGTACCGACAGCTTCAGCCTGGGTGTGTGCAACGGTTGCCAGATGATGTCCAACCTCAGCGAACTGATTCCGGGCAGCGAGTTGTGGCCGCACTTCGTGCGTAACCGCTCCGAGCAGTTCGAAGCCCGTGTTGCCATGGTTCAAGTGCAAGAGTCGAACTCGATCTTCCTGCAGGGCATGGCCGGTTCGCGCATGCCAATCGCCATCGCTCACGGTGAAGGCCACGCGGAGTTCGCCAGCCCTGAAGCGCTGTTGCAAGCCGATCTGTCGGGCACCGTTGCCCTGCGTTTCGTCGACAACCACGGCAAAGTCACTGAAAACTACCCAGCCAACCCGAACGGCTCGCCGCGCGGTATTACCGGCCTCACCAGCCGTGATGGCCGTGTGACGATCATGATGCCGCACCCTGAGCGTGTGTTCCGCGCCGTACAGAACTCGTGGCGTCCTGAAGAGTGGAACGAAGATGCGCCATGGTTGCGCATGTTCCGTAACGCTCGCGTCTGGGTCGATTAAGGCATTTTGAAGTTCAATGCCCGCTAGACGCATATCCCTTGTGGGAGCGGGCTTGCTCGCGATGGCATCGACGCGGTTTAACAGAAACCGTGTTGACTACATCGCTGGCAAGCCAGGCTCCCACAGGTTTCCAGGCATGTTCAACAGAGTGTTCGCTTATGTACAAGCTCAGCTTTTTCGTTCCGCCAAGCCATGTTGATGTGGTCAAGGATGCTGTGTTCGCCGCCGGTGGTGGTCGCATCGGCAGCTATGACCACTGCGCCTGGCAGACCATGGGGCAGGGCCAGTTTCGAGCGCTGGACGGCAGTCAGCCGTTTATCGGGCAAACCGGTCAGGTCGAGTATGTCGGCGAATGGAAAGTTGAGCTGGTCGTGGCAGATGAGTTGATTCAAGCCGTGGTGGCTGCGCTCAAGCACAGCCACCCGTATGAAACGCCTGCATACGAGGTGTGGCGTCTGGCTGATATCTAATCCGGCGCTGCAGTAAAAAGCCCGCTGGCCCTTATGGGGGCAGCGGGCTTTTTAGTGCGCGGCGTTTTTGCAGGTTAAGGGCGTATCTCAACCATCGTGCCGTCTTTGACCATGTTCCAGACTTCGCGCATTTCGTAGTTCTTCATGGCGATGCAGCCATCGGTCCAGTCCAGCGTGTGGAACAGCTCTTCGGGGTTGTCTTCCGAGTCTGGCGTGCCGTGAATCATGATCATCGAACCCGGATTCACCCCTTCACGCCGAGCCTTGGCGGCATCGGTGATGTTGGGGTAGTTGATGTGCATGGCCAGGTTGAACTTGTCGCTGCGCTTGCGCCAATCCACCCAGTACAGCCCTTCGGGGGTGCGCTTGTCGCCTTCCTGTAATTTTGGCCCTTTAGGCTGTTTGCCCAACGAGATGCGATAGCTTCTGATCACTTTTCCATCGCTGATCAGCTCGAGCCTGCGCGCAGACTTGATCACCAGGATCTTGTCGACCGTTTTGCTGGCACTGGTCCGTTGTGACGCTTGGGGTGGTTTAAGCACCTGTTCTTTGTCGACAGGCTTACCGTTGATAGTCATGACTACAGCGGCTTGGCAAGTAACGGCAAACGACAGGCAAAGTGCAGCAAGCAACCAGCGCATTAGGGAGGTATTCCTGAGGTACAAGGCGAACATCATTATTGTGGGGGTGTTATCAACTCTGGCAGCGGCGGCACCGCCTCGCTGCGCACAGGGTAGGCCTGTGTCGGGCGATCAGAAAAAAAGCATTCTAGGGTACGGCTCACAGTGCGAAAAGCTAACTCGGACCAAGGGATATCGGCCTCATCAAACAGCCGCACTTCGAGGCTTTCTTCACCGGCGGCAAAGTCGGGGCTTTGCAATTGGGCGCGGTAGAAAATATGCACCTGATTAATGTGGGGTACATCAATCAGCGTGTAGATCGCCAACTGCTGAACCTGGGCGCACGCTTCTTCGAGGGTTTCGCGGCGGGCCGCCTGTTCGACTGTTTCACCGTTTTCCATAAAGCCTGCGGGCAGTGTCCAGAAGCCTTTGCGCGGTTCGATGGCGCGACGGCACAGCAGCACTTGCGTGCCCCAGGTGGGCAGGCAGCCGGCGACAATATTCGGGTTCTGGTAATGAATCGTGTGGCAGTGGTCGCAGACATAACGCAGGCGCGAATCGCCCTGCGGGATATGTTGGCTGACAGAGTTGCCGCACTGACTGCAAAATTTCATGCTGTGCTCTCGCGCTGTGGCGCCTATCTTGGGGCTGAGACGAATTTACGGCAAGCCCCACTTTGTGCCCTGCGACAGTCTGGGGCTTGGGTGCCTTGGACAATTTGGTGCATGATGCCCGATAAGTGACGGATCGAGATGACCTATGCTGGATGAGCTACTTAGCCGTATGAGTCGCTACACCCCACGTACGCTGGAAACAGACCGCAGCTTTCCGGAGGCCGCGGTACTGTTGCCGGTGACGCGCAGTGACAAGCCTGAGCTGATATTGACCCTGCGTGCCAGCGGGTTGTCGACTCACGGCGGTGAAGTGGCTTTTCCGGGTGGGCGCCGCGACCCCGAAGACCCGGACCTGGTGTTTACTGCCCTGCGTGAAGCCGAAGAAGAAATCGGTTTGCCGCCGGGGCTGGTCGAGGTCGTCGGGCCTCTCAGCCCTTTGGTCTCATTGCACGGTATCCGTGTCACGCCTTATGTGGGGCTGGTCCCGGATTACGTCGAGTATCTGGCTAACGATGCCGAAATCGCGGCGGTGTTCAGCGTGCCGCTGGATTTCTTCCGCCAGGACCCGCGCGAGCACACCCACCGTATCGATTACCAGGGGCGCAGTTGGTATGTGCCCAGTTACCGTTTTGGTGTTTACAAGATCTGGGGCCTGTCGGCGATCATGATCGTTGAGTTGATGAACCTGCTGTACGACGACGTCAACATCAGCCTGCACACCCCGCCTGAACGTTTTATCAATGTATAGAGCTGTCTGCAGACAGCCACGCCTGCCTTGAGGACATCAGTATGAAATATCGCTTGGGCGATTCCCGTGTCGACACACATCCCGACAGTTGGGCGGCCCCCAATGCCACCCTGATCGGCAAGGTCCGTCTGGAAGAGGGCGCCAGTGTCTGGTTTAACGCTGTGTTGCGCGGCGATAACGAACTCATCCTGATTGGCAAGCACAGCAACGTGCAGGACGGCGCTGTGATGCACACCGACATGGGCTACCCGCTGACCTTGGGCACTGGCGTGACCATTGGCCATAACGCCATGTTGCATGGCTGCACCGTGGGCGATTACAGCTTGATCGGCATTAATGCGGTCATCCTCAACGGCGCCAAAATCGGCAAACATTGCATCATCGGCGCCAATTCGCTGATCGGTGAGGGCAAGGAGATCCCGGATGGTTCGCTGGTCATGGGCTCGCCGGGCAAAGTGGTGCGTGAGCTGACCGAAGAACAGAAAAAAATGCTCGAAGCCAGCGCGGCCAGCTATGTGAAAAACGGCCAGCGCTATGCCCGCGACCTGGCGGTGCAAGACGATGAGTGATGCCGAGCGTCCGGTCGCCTCGCCGTGCGTGAGCATTTGCGCACTGGACGACGATGACATCTGCACCGGCTGCCAGCGCACCGTGGCCGAAATCACCCGTTGGAGCCGCATGACCAACCCCGAGCGCCGCGAAGTGCTGGCCTTGTGTCATGAGCGGGCCAAATCCAGCGGCGTGATGTGGGTGTTGGGCGGTCAGTAATTGCTTTGTAGCCGCTGCCGCAGGCTGCGATAAGGCCCGAAGGGGCTTCAAAATCCTGGGGCTGCTGCGCAACCCATCGCAGCCTGCGGCAGCGGCTACAAAAAAGGGCATGACTCAAGTACCCTGTGCGCCTTAATTTGAGGTGTCACCCGCAACCATGCTGTTTCTAATCGCTTACATCGCCAGCGTTGTGCTGATCAACTACGCGTTCTCCTCGGCGCCGCACCTGGACATCATCTGGTCAGCCTGGGGTGGCTTGGTCTTTGTGCTGCGCGACATGGTGCAAACGCGCTTCGGTCATGGCGCGTTGATAGCCATGCTGGTCGCGCTGGTGTTGTCCTATATCACCTCCGATCCCTCGATTGCCCTGGCCAGTGCCACCGCCTTTGCGGTGTCCGAATGCATAGACTGGCTGGTGTTCAGCATCACCAAGCGGCCGTTGCATGACCGTCTGTGGATCAGCTCGGCGCTGAGCATCCCGATTGATACCTTTATCTTCTTCGGCATGATCGACGCCTTTACCCCTGGCGTGATCATCACCGCGATGGCTTCAAAATTTGCCGGTGTGACCTGTGTCTGGCTGGCCATGGCCTGGCGGTTGCGCAAAGCCAACCAAGCTAAAGCCTGACACGCTGGATCATGTAAAATGCTGGCCTTTCTTCCCGGCAGGCGCGAGCGTTACACGCGCCTTCGATGATTTGCTTCCTTGAGGACCTGAAATGACCCGTATCGGAACTCCACTGTCGCCGACCGCGACCCGCGTATTGCTGTGTGGCTGCGGCGAGCTGGGTAAAGAAGTCGTCATCGAATTGCAGCGCTTGGGCGTTGAAGTGATCGCCGTTGATCGCTATGCCAATGCCCCGGCCATGCAGGTTGCGCACCGCAGCCACGTGATCAACATGCTCGACGGCGCTGCGCTGCGTGCCGTCATCGAGCTGGAAAAGCCGCACTTCATCGTTCCGGAAATCGAAGCCATCGCCACTGCGACGCTGGTCGAGCTGGAAGCCGAAGGCTTCACCGTCATCCCGACCGCGCGTGCCACGTCGCTGACCATGAACCGCGAAGGCATCCGCCGCTTGGCCGCTGAAGAGCTGGACTTGCCAACCTCGCCGTATCACTTCGCTGACACCTTCGAGGACTACAGCAAAGCGGTCGAGGACCTGGGCTTCCCATGCGTGGTTAAGCCGGTGATGAGCTCGTCCGGCAAAGGCCAGAGCCTGCTGCGCAGCGCTGACGACGTGCAAAAGGCTTGGGACTACGCCCAAGAAGGCGGTCGTGCGGGCAAAGGCCGGGTCATCATCGAAGGCTTTATCGACTTCGATTACGAAATCACCTTGCTCACCGTGCGCCACGTAGGCGGCACAACTTTCTGTGCGCCGGTCGGCCATCGTCAAGAGAAGGGCGATTATCAGGAATCCTGGCAGCCACAGGCCATGAGCCCGATCGCTCTGGCTGAGTCCGAGCGCGTTGCCAAAGCGGTGACTGAAGCGCTGGGCGGTCGTGGCCTGTTTGGCGTTGAGCTGTTTATCAAAGGCGATCAGGTGTGGTTCAGCGAAGTGTCGCCGCGCCCCCATGACACCGGTCTGGTGACCCTGATCTCGCAAGACTTGTCACAGTTTGCACTGCACGCCCGCGCCATTCTGGGCTTGCCGATCCCGTTGATCCGTCAGTTCGGCCCATCGGCTTCGGCCGTGATTCTGGTAGAAGGTCAGTCGACCCAGACCGCATTCGCCAACCTCGGCGCCGCCCTGAGCGAGCCGGACACCGCGCTGCGCTTGTTTGGCAAGCCAGAAGTCAATGGTCAGCGCCGCATGGGCGTTGCCCTGGCCCGTGACGAGTCGATTGAAGCGGCCCGCGCCAAAGCCACCCGCGCCGCCCAAGCGGTTGTTGTAGAGCTGTAACCCGACCTGTAGGAGCGAGCTTGTCTCGCGATCTTTTGAGCTTTAAAAGATCGCGAGGCAAGCTCGCTCCTACAGTCGTTATGCGACCTTGTTCAGGTCCGCTTCTCTGGTTTCCTTCAGGCACAGCACAGCGATCAAGCTGAGCACCGCTGCGCCCGAGACATACCCGCCCACCCAGCTCAAACCGCCCATCGCCACCAGCTTCTGGGCGAAGAACGGTGCGGCCGATGCGCCGACAATCCCGCCCAGGTTATAGGCTGCCGACGCGCCGGTGTAACGCACGCGGGTCGGGAACAGTTCAGGCAGCAGGGCGCCCATGGGGGCGAAGGTCACGCCCATCAAAAACAGCTCAATGCACAAGAACAGCGCCACGCCCCACGTGGTGCCGTGGGTGAGCAGCGGTTCCATCAAAAAGCCGGACAGAATCGCCAGCACGCCACCGACCACCAGCACCGGCTTGCGCCCGTAACGATCGCTGGCCCAGGCCGACAGCGGTGTTGCCGCGGCCATAAACAGCACGGCAAAGCACAGCAGGCCCAGGAAGGTTTCGCGGGTGTAGCCCAGGGTTGCTACGCCATAACTCAGCGAAAACACCGTGGAGATGTAAAACAGCGCATAACACACCACCATCGAGGCGGCGCCCAGCAGCATCGGTGCCCAATATTGCGCAAAGAGCTCGACGATCGGCATTTTTACCCGTTCGTGTTGCGCCACGGCTTTGGCGAACACCGGGGTTTCTTCCAGCTTCAGGCGCACATACAGGCCGACCATCACCAGCGCGGCGCTCAACAGGAACGGAATGCGCCAGCCCCACGAGCGGAACTGTTCGTCGCTGAGGGACATGGCCAGTATCAGGAACAGGCCGTTGGCAGCCAGAAAGCCAATCGACGGACCTAATTGCGGGAACATGCCGAACCAGGCGCGCTTGCCTTTTGGCGCGTTTTCGGTGGCCAGCAAGGCCGCGCCGCCCCATTCCCCGCCTAACCCCAGGCCTTGCCCGAAGCGCAGTACGCACAGCAGGATCGGGGCCCAGGCGCCAATGGTGGCGTAGCCCGGCAACACGCCGATCAAAGTGGTACACACGCCCATCAGCAGCAGGGACGCCACCAGCGTGGATTTACGCCCGACCCGGTCACCAAAGTGGCCAAACAGGAATGAACCCAGCGGGCGTGCGAGAAAGGCGATACCAAAGGTCAGAAACGCCGACAGCATTTGTGCGGTGCCGGATGTTTGCGGGAAAAATACCGGGCCAATGACCAATGCTGCCGCCGTGGCATAGACATAAAAGTCATAGAACTCGATGGCCGTGCCAATAAAGCTGGCCGTGGCAACGCGGGTCGCGGAATTGGCCGGTTTATCAGACGAGGCTTCGCTGTAAGTGGTGCTGGAGGTCATGCGCATATCCCTGACAGTTATGAGCTCGTGGTCGCTATCCGCCCTGAAAGCTGGATATGCCGGAGCAATTGTTATGGTCGTTAAGCCCTGAGGCTGGGTGTAAACGCGGTTCGGGATGGGAACAAGCGCTGATCGAACGTGCAGCCACCCGCTGACAGCGCAGGGTGCGGGTAGCACGCGTGTCGGCGGGGCTTGGATAAGCGCTTTGATTATAGGGAGGCCAAATCGAATGTAACAAGGCCTTACATGGCGATCAGGCCGCGAGCTTGACGCTGTCGTGCCAGATCAGCACACGGCTGACGCGGTTATCTTCGGTGGCGAGGATTTCGAGGCGGTAGTGGCCGATCTTCAAGCACACAGTACTTTCGGGGATGGTCTCCAGCGCTTCAGTGACCAGACCGTTGAGGGTTTTCGGGCCGTCGCTGGGCAGGTGCCAGCCCAGGCTTTTGTTCAATTCGCGCAGGCTGGCGGCGCCATCGACTACATAGCGGCCATCAGGCAGCGGCTCAATATGCGGGTTGTCGAGGTCTTGCTCGTTTTCGAATTCGCCGACGATCTCTTCGAGAATATCTTCCAGCGTGACAATGCCGAGCACTTCGCCGTATTCATCGACCACCACGCCGATGCGGCGTTGCTGTTTATGAAAATTGAGCAGTTGCAGTTGTAGCGGGGTGCTTTCGGGAACGAAGTAGGGTTCGTGGCAGACCGCCAGCAAGGCTTCTTTGGTCAGGCTGGCATCGGGCAGCATGTGCTGGATGTGCCGGGTATTGAGGATGGCTTCGACCTGATTGATGTCGTTATGAAACACCGGCAGGCGCGTGCGTTTGGTCAGGCGAAGTTGCTCGATCAGGTCTTCGATCGGGTCATCGAGGTTCAGTCCTTCGACTTCGCTGCGCGGGATCAGGATGTCGTTGACGGTGATGTTGTCCAGCGCCTGAATGCCCGACAGCAGGCCGGGACGGCTGCTGGAGGGCTCGGCATCACGGGTCGGGACTTCGCTGGGCGACTGCTGCGGCGCGTCGCGGTGCGCCTTGGCGCCCACCTTGCGCGACGTTTTGCCAATAAAGAAGCCTAAGCCGAGAAACAGCAGGGCCAACACTGCAAGCACTGGACCGTGGGGCAAGCTATCCATATTCATCGCCGTCAGATATGCAGAATGTATTCACGGACCAGTTTGCTGCCAAAGTAGGCCAGCATTAACAGGCAGAAACCGGCAAGCGTCCAGCGGATGGCTTTGTGCCCGCGCCAGCCGAGGCGGTTACGCCCCCACAGCAGCACGCTAAAGACAATCCAGGCCAGGCAAGCGAGCAGGGTCTTGTGCACCAGATGCTGGGCAAACAGGTTGCCCAGGAACACCCAGCCAGAAATCAGCGACAGTGACAGTAGCGACCAGCCCGCCCACAGGAAGCCAAACAGCAGGCTTTCCATGGTTTGCAGCGGCGGGAAGTTCTTGATCAGGCCCTTGGGGTGCTTGTGCTTGAGCTGGTAATTCTGCAAGGACAGCAGCAAAGCCTGGAACACGGCAATCGTGAACATGCCGTACGCCAGAATCGACAGCAGGATGTGCAGCAGGATCCCCGGCTCTTCATCGACCACCTGAACAGTGCCGGCGGGGGCGAACTGCGACATCAGTACAGTGAATATCCCCAACGGATACAGCAGTAGCAGCAGGTTCTCGACCGGGATGCGGGCGCAGGCCACCAGCGTCACGATGATCACCGCCACGGCAATCAGGCTCGCGGCGCTGAAAAAGTCCAGCTCAAGGCCTGCCGGTGTCAGCAAATGGGTAAACAGGCTAGCGGCGTGGGCGATGACGGCAAGAATGCCGAGCGTTACCAACAGGCGTTTATTGGCCTTGGCGCCCTGGCGCAGGCATTTGCCTTGATAAAAGGTCGCAGCGGCATATAAGCAGGCGGCGGCGAGGCTGGGTAGCAAGCTGGGTGACAAGGGGAGCATAAATCCTGTTAGGCAAGCCCGAAAGGGCTGAGTTTGGCATACAACCGGCCGTACACGAAAGACCACATACGCGACGCCAAGGTGTGCGCGGCGGCCAGTCTTCGCTATAATCCGCGACCTGCCCACGCCGCAGGCTCGCCGAGCATCAGTTTTACACGGGCTGGGCCGCAATTACCCCGGTCTACTTTGGGCCTGAAAGGATCGCGCATGTTTGAAAATTTAACCGATCGTCTCTCGCAGACGCTGCGCCATGTCACCGGCAAGGCCAAGCTGACCGAAGACAATATTAAAGACACCCTGCGTGAAGTGCGCATGGCGTTGCTGGAAGCCGACGTGGCTTTGCCAGTGGTCAAAGACTTCGTCAACTCGGTCAAAGAGCGCGCGGTCGGCACCGAAGTGTCGCGCAGCCTGACGCCGGGTCAGGCGTTTGTAAAAATCGTCCAGGCCGAACTCGAAAGCCTGATGGGCGCTGCCAACGAGGACCTGCTCCTCAATGTTGCGCCGCCTGCCGTGGTTCTGATGGCCGGTTTGCAGGGTGCGGGTAAAACCACCACCGCCGGCAAGCTGGCGCGCTTCCTTAAAGAGCGCAAAAAGAAAACCGTGATGGTGGTGTCGGCCGACGTCTACCGTCCGGCGGCCATTAAACAGCTGGAAACCCTGGCGGGCGAAGTGGGCGTTACGTTCTTCCCGTCCGATATCAGCCAGAAGCCAGTGGCCATCGCGCAAGCGGCTATTAATGAAGCCAAGCTCAAATTCATCGATGTCGTGATCGTCGACACCGCCGGTCGTCTGCACATCGACGCCGAGATGATGGCCGAGATTCAGGAGCTGCACGCGGCGGTCAAACCGGTCGAAACCCTGTTCGTGGTCGACGCCATGACCGGCCAGGACGCGGCCAACACTGCCAAGGCCTTTGGTGATGCGCTGCCGCTGACCGGTGTGATCCTGACCAAAGTCGACGGTGATGCCCGTGGCGGTGCGGCGTTGTCCGTGCGCTCGATTACCGGCAAGCCGATCAAGTTCATTGGTATGGGCGAGAAGAGCGACGCGCTCGAGCCGTTCCACCCGGACCGTATCGCCTCGCGCATTCTGGGCATGGGCGACGTGCTCAGCCTGATCGAGCAAGCTGAACAGACGCTCGATAAAGACAAAGCCGACAAACTGGCTAAAAAGCTTAAAAAAGGTAAAGGCTTCGACCTCGAAGACTTCCGCGACCAACTGCAACAGATGAAGAACATGGGCGGCCTTGGCGGCCTCATGGACAAACTGCCGAACATGGGCGGTGTCAATCTGGCGCAAATGGGCAATGCCCAGGGCGCTGCTGAAAAGCAGTTCAAGCAAATGGAAGCCATCATCAACTCCATGACGCCGGCCGAGCGTCGTGACCCTGACCTGATCAGCGGTTCGCGCAAACGTCGTATTGCCATGGGTTCCGGCACTCAGGTGCAGGACATCGGCCGCTTGATCAAGCAGCACAAGCAGATGCAAAAGATGATGAAAAAATTCTCTGCCAAAGGCGGAATGGCCAAAATGATGCGCGGCATGGGCTCGATGTTGCCCGGCGGCGGCATGCCAAAAATGTAAATTACCCGCCCGCACGCGTGCGTGCGGGTAACTCGCAACCTTGCGAGACACCCGGCAAACCCGCGTTGTGCGGGAGCTGACCTGTCGCCATTCGTGGCGGCCTTATGGCAAATCTACATCGCAGGCCCATAGGCGCCTGAAAAAGACATTTGCAAAAGTCCGGATATTCCTTAGAATATGCGGCCTTTCGGGCACCTATGCCCGCTGTGCATTTAGATTTGCAGCACCGACTACAGGAACGATGTTCACATGCTAACAATCCGTCTTGCCCTTGGCGGCTCCAAAAAGCGCCCGTTTTACCACTTGACCGTTACCGACAGCCGTAACCCACGTGACGGTTCCCACAAGGAACAAATTGGCTTCTTCAACCCGGTTGCCCGTGGTCAGGAAGTTCGTTTCTCCGTTAAAGAAGACCGTCTCGCTTACTGGTTGGGCGTTGGTGCACAAATGTCTGAGCGTGTAGCTCAGCTTGTGAAGGTCAATGCTAAGGCTGCGGCCTGAGCAATATGAGCGTGACGCCTGAAACTGCTGATGATTTGATCGTTATCGGCAAGATTTTTTCGATTCATGGCGTACGCGGCGAAGTGAAGGTGTATTCCTTTACGGATCCAATTGACAACCTGCTCGATTACAAAAAAGTCACTCTTCGGCGTGGTAATGATGTGCGGCAGGTAGAGCTGGTCAGTGGTCGTTCCCAGAACGGCAAGTTTCTGGTTGTGAAGATCAAGGGTCTCGATGACCGTGATGAAGCAGGTCTTCTTCGCGAATTCGAAATCTGCGTGCCACGCAGCCTGTTCCCTGAACTGACCGACGGCGAGTACTACTGGTACGAGCTTGAAGGCCTCAAGGTCATCGATACAGAAGGGCAATTGCTCGGCAAAATCGATCACCTGCTAGAGACTGGCTCTAACGATGTGATGTACGTCAAGCCTTGCCCAGGTAGCCTGGATGACCGTGATCGCTTGTTGCCCTATACAGAGCAATGCGTGTTGAACGTCGACCTGGTAGCCGGCGAGATGAAGGTGGATTGGGATGCGGACTTCTAAGCGTGGCTAAATTACGCGTAGAAGTGATCAGTTTGTTTCCCGAAATGTTTTCCGCCATCAGCGACTATGGCATCACCAGTCGCGCGGTGAAACAAGGGCTCTTGCAGCTCACCTGTTGGAATCCGCGGGACTACACAACGGACCGGCATCACACTGTGGACGATCGCCCATTTGGCGGTGGTCCGGGCATGGTGATGAAGATCAAGCCTCTGGAAGATGCGCTGGTTCAGGCCAGAGAAGCAGCCGGAGAGGCGGCGAAGGTAATTTACCTGTCGCCCCAAGGCCGCCAGCTTAATCAGTCGGCGGTACGCGAACTGGCGAATGAGGAAGCATTAATCCTCATTGCAGGTCGTTATGAAGGCATTGACGAGCGTTTTATAGACGCTTATGTCGATGAAGAGTGGTCGATTGGTGACTATGTACTTTCCGGTGGCGAGCTGCCGGCGATGGTTCTGATTGATGCGGTTACACGACTGCTGCCCGGAGCTTTAGGGCATGTGGACTCCGCGGAGGAAGATTCCTTCACGGACGGTCTGCTGGATTGCCCGCACTACACCCGACCGGAGGTGTATGCGGATCAGCGTGTTCCCGACGTATTGCTAAGTGGCAATCATGCACACATCCGGCGTTGGCGTTTACAGCAGTCCCTTGGGCGGACCTTTGAACGACGCGCCGATCTTCTGGAAAGCCGCTCGCTTTCTGGAGAAGAGAAGAAGCTGCTTGAGGAATATATCCGCGAGCGGGACGATAGTTAACAACGTATCGATGGTAGATCCAGACGATCTACCTTAGGAGCACAGCATGACTAACAAAATCATCCTTGCACTCGAAGCAGAGCAGATGACCAAAGAGATCCCTACCTTTGCCCCGGGCGACACTATTGTCGTTCAGGTGAAAGTGAAGGAAGGCGACCGTTCGCGTCTGCAAGCTTTCGAAGGTGTAGTGATTGCCAAGCGTAACCGTGGCGTGAACAGTGCTTTCACTGTTCGTAAAATCTCCAACGGTGTTGGCGTAGAGCGTACTTTCCAGACCTACAGCCCGCAAATCGACAGCATGGCTGTGAAGCGTCGCGGTGACGTTCGTAAAGCCAAGCTGTACTACCTGCGTGACCTGTCCGGTAAAGCAGCTCGCATCAAGGAAAAACTGGCTTAAGTCCAGCTTCCCGATGCAGAAAAAAGCAGCCTTCGGGCTGCTTTTTTGTTGCCTGAAATTTGTCAGACCTTTGTCCAGTTGTGGGTAGTAAAAAGCATGACTTCGCGCGAGCAAGAGATCCAACGTCGTACAGATTTATCCGTCACCAGCATTACCAAAGCGGTATTCCCTTCGACCACCAATCACCACAACACCTTGTTTGGCGGCACAGCGCTGGCCTGGATGGACGAAGTGTCGTTTATCGCCGCGACTCGTTTCTGCCGTTTGCCGTTAGTGACCGTTTCGACTGACCGTATCGACTTCAACCACCCGATCGCGGCGGGTTCGATTGTTGAGTTGATTGGTCGTGTCGTGAAAGTGGGCAATACCAGCCTCAAGGTTGAAGTTGAAGTGTATGTCGAGAGCATGAGCAGTGATGGTCGTGAACTGGCGATTCAGGGTTTGTTCAGTTTTGTTGCCATCGACGATGCCAAACGCCCGGTGCCGGTGTTGCCGGGGTATTAAATAGCGGATATGACCATGTGTAGCCGCTGACGAGGTACGAGGCTGCGATGCGGGCCGCAGGACCGCCGTCCACGGGTGTACCCCGTCTGTAGCAGTTGACGAGCCTTGCGAGGCTACGTCCGGTTGCGCAGCAGCCGAAAAACCATTTGCAGATCAAAAGATCGCGAGACAAGCTCGCTCCTACAGATTGTGTAGTCGATGACGAGGTACGAGGCTGCGATCGGTTGCGCAGCAGCCATAATCCATTCAGGCGTCCTGCCTGATCAGCGCCAGCAACGTCCACCCTGCGCCCGGTTTCAATTCGCTTTCGGGCGTCACCACATGCACCCAGCCGGTGCTGTCCCGGGCGAACAGCAGGGTGGCGCGTTTGCCGTGCAGCTTCTGGTAATCCTCCCAAGTGAAGTTGTCGGTCAGCGTGGTGCTGTACATCTCGGCGCCCTGGCTCAGTTCGCTGGCCAATTGCCCGTAGGTCAGCGCCGGATTGCCCAGCGCAAGCCCACGGTATTCATGGCTGGCGCGATGCTTGTCAGAACGGCGGTATTCCTGGCCGTTGGCCAGTGCAAACACCCGGCGCGGGCCAAATTCATGGGCGAAACGCACTGCCGCCAAGGTGTTCAGCTCGCCAGACGCCGACAAGGCAAGTAAATGCCCAAGCCCGACCAGATCCAGATGTGTCTCGGCATGCTGTGAGGCCGGATTACCAAAGTAAGTGGGCAAGTTGTCCATGCGCGCAGCACGGATGTTCTCCCAGTTGGAGTCGGTGAGCACCACGTGGCTGCCTTGTTGTTGCAGGGCTTTGCCGATGACCCGGGCCGGGCCGTTGGCGCCGACGATCAAAAAACCGCTGGGGGGCGGTTCTGCGACCTTGAGCAGACGTGCCAGTGGCCGTGCTGTTGCACTTTGCAGCACCACAGTGCCAATGATCACCGCGAAGGTCAGCGGCACCAGTAACAGCGCGCCTTCATGGCCCGCCTCGTTGAGCCGGATCGCGAAAATCGCCGACACGGCCGCTGCGACAATACCGCGCGGCGCGATCCAGGCCAGCAAGGCACGCTCGCGCCAGCTGAGCTTTGAGCCCGCCGTGGACAGCAGCACATTCAAAGGGCGCGCAACCAACTGGATAATCAGCAGCAAGACCAGCACCACAGGCCCGAGGCCGATCATGGCGTGCAAGTCCAGACGTGCGGCCAGCAGAATAAACAGGCCAGAAATCAGAAACACACTGAGGTTTTCTTTGAAGTGCAGGATGTTGCGCACATCGACGCCCTTCATGTTGGCCATCCACATGCCCATGAGCGTGACCGCCAGCAGCCCGGACTCATGCATCACCTGGTTGGCCGCAATAAAAACCCCCAGCACCCCGGCCAGCGTCGCCAGGCTTTGCAGGTATTCCGGCAGCCATTGCTTGCGCACGATCTGGCCCATGATCCAGCCGCCGATAATGCCAAACAGGCTGCCGCAGACGATAACCCCGGCAAATGTCAGCAAGCTTTGACTCAGGCCATTGTCACTGGCGCGGGCGATGATAAAGCTGTAAACCACCACGGCGAGCAGGGCGCCAATCGGGTCAATAACGATGCCTTCCCAGCGCAGGATGTTGGCAATCGATGCTTTGGGTCGCACCACCCGCAGCATCGGTACAATCACGGTCGGCCCGGTGACCAGGGTCAGGGTGCCGAACAACAGAGCCAGCAGCCAGTCAAAGCCCAGCAGCCAATGGGTAGCCAGGGTGATCACCGCCCAGGTGGCGAGGGCGCCGATGGTCACCAAACGGTGCACTACGCTGCCGATCTCACGCCATTCGGACAGGTGCAAGGTCAGGCTGCCCTCAAACAGAATCAACGCCACCGCCAGCGAAACCAGCGGCATCAGCAGCGGGCCGAACAGCGCCTGCGGGTCGAGCCAGCCCAGTACGGGGCCTACCAAGATACCGGTCAGCAGCAAAAACAGGATGGCCGGCAGCTTGAGCCGCCAGGCCAGCCACTGAGACGCCAGTGCGGCAAGGCCGATACCGCCGAAAGACAGCAAAATCTGTTGTTCGGTCATATGTAGTCCCGTAAAAACTGATGGTTTATCGCGCAGGCTGCCTATGAAAGACTAGCGGCCGCTTTTTCAATTCACATTTTATTTGTGCGCGGCTCACTGGCCGTGCTGTACGAGTGCCAATGCCTGCCATCGACAACCCGCTTATCGACCGCTTTCTGGATGCCCTGTGGCTGGAAAAAGGCCTGTCGGACAACACCCGCGATGCTTATCGCAGCGACCTGGCGCTGTTCAATGGCTGGTTGCAGGAGCGCGGTATCGAGTTGATCGATGCCGGGCGTGAGTTGATCCTCAATCATCTGGCCTGGCGCCTCGACCAGGCGTACAAGCCGCGCTCGACCGCACGTTTTTTGTCCGGTGCACGGGGGTTCTATCGCTATCTCTTGCGTGAAAAGCTCATAGCCGTTGATCCGACCTTGCAAGTTGATATGCCGCAGTTAGGCCGGCCTTTGCCCAAGTCACTGTCAGAAGCAGACGTAGAAGCCTTGCTCGCCGCGCCAGACCTGAGTGAAGCCATCGGCCAGCGTGATCGCGCCATGCTCGAAGTCCTGTATGCCTGCGGGTTGCGGGTAACCGAGCTGGTCAGCCTGACTCTGGAGCAAGTGAATCTGCGCCAGGGCGTTCTGCGGGTAATGGGCAAGGGCAGCAAGGAGCGGCTGGTGCCGATGGGCGAGGAGGCGATTGTCTGGGTTGAGCGCTACCTGCGCGATGGTCGTGCAGAGATGTTGAACGGCCGCCCCAGCGATGTACTGTTCCCCAGCCTGCGCGGTGAGCAAATGACCCGCCAGACCTTCTGGCATCGCATCAAGCATCAGGCCATGGTGGCCGGGATCGAAAAATCGCTGTCCCCGCACACGTTGCGGCACGCCTTTGCCACCCATTTGCTCAACCATGGCGCCGATTTGCGCGTGGTGCAGATGCTGTTGGGGCATAGCGACCTGTCCACCACGCAGATTTACACCCACGTGGCCCGCGCCCGCTTGCAAGATCTGCATGCCCAGCACCATCCGCGAGGCTAGCTGGACGTCAGTTGATCGTCGGCCCGGCAAGCCATCTGTGGTAGGCTTTGCCGGTTTCGAAAGCGAGCCGCCAAAACCCGTTTTTACACCGTGGTATCAGGCTTGGCCGTTTGTCCGCCTTCAGGAGTTCCCATGCGCGTGACCCAGATTTTTGCCGCCGCAGCCATTGCGTTGGTCAGTACGTTTTCTTTCGCCGACACCGGCGCCGAACAAGCCATTCGCAAGAGCCTTGATACGCTGCAGCTGGATGTTCCGATCGAGAGCATCAGCGCAAGCCCGATGGCGGGCCTGTATGAAGTCAAGCTCAAGGGCAGCCGCGTGCTGTATGCCAGCGCCGATGGCCAGTTCATCGTGCAGGGCTACATGTTCCAGCTCAAGGACGGCAAGCCGGTCAACCTCACCGAAAAGGCTGAGCGTGATGGCGTTGCCAAACTGATCAATGGTATTCCGGTGGCCGAAACCGTCGTTTACCCTGCGGTCGGTGAAACCAAGTCGCATATCACCGTCTTCACCGACACCACCTGCCCGTATTGCCATAAATTGCACGCCGAAATCCCTGAACTGAACAAAATGGGGATCGAAGTGCGCTATGTTGCGTTCCCGCGTCAGGGCTTGGGCTCGCCGGGTGACCAACAACTGCAGGCGGTCTGGTGTTCCACGGACAAGAAAAGCGCCATGGACAAGATGACAGACGGCAAAACCGTCAACGCGCCGAAATGTGCCAACCCGGTTGCCAAGCAATTTGCCCTGGGGCAGTCCATCGGGGTCAACGGCACACCGGCCATCGTACTTGCCGATGGCCAAGTAATTCCGGGTTATCAGCCTGCTGCGCAGGTTGGCAAGCTGGCACTCAGTGTTAAATAATCCTGCGTCGTTACGCTAAGCCGGTAACGATCATGGCCGGGCACTTCAGTTGCCCGGCTATTAATAGAGAACCGTGGCAGTCCACGGTTGTTTTCCACGGCCGACCTTGAGTCGGCCGTTTTATGGGGAGTTCAGCGTGAATCCGGTCAAAGTAGGTATCTGTGGGCTCGGGACCGTCGGTGGCGGTACCTTTAACGTACTAAAGCGTAACGCCGAGGAGATTGCCCGCCGTGCCGGGCGTGGCATCCAGGTTGCGCAAATTGCTCTGCGTACGCCAAACCCTCAGTGCGACATTACCGGTACCCCCATTACCAACGATGTTTTCGCTGTTGCCACCAACCCTGAAATTGACATCGTTATCGAGCTGATTGGTGGTTACACCATCGCCCGTGAACTGGTGCTCAAAGCCATTGAAAACGGCAAGCACGTGGTCACCGCCAACAAGGCGCTGATTGCCGTGCACGGTAACGAGATCTTCGCCAAGGCTCAGGAAAAGGGCGTGATCGTTGCGTTCGAAGCGGCGGTTGCCGGTGGTATTCCGGTGATCAAGGCGATTCGTGAAGGCTTGTCGGCCAACCGCATCAACTGGGTGGCGGGCATCATCAACGGTACCGGTAACTTCATCCTTACCGAAATGCGCGAAAAGGGCCGTACCTTTGAAGACGTGCTGGCCGAAGCGCAAGCGTTGGGCTATGCCGAAGCAGACCCGACGTTCGACGTTGAAGGCATTGATGCGGCGCACAAACTGACGATTCTGGCGTCGATTGCTTTCGGTATTCCGCTGCAATTCGACAAGGCCTACACCGAGGGCATCACCAAGCTGACCACGGCTGACGTGAACTACGCAGAAGCCCTGGGCTATCGCATCAAGCACCTGGGCGTTGCGCGCAGCACGGCCAGCGGCATCGAGCTGCGGGTTCACCCGACCCTGATCCCGGCTGATCGCCTGATCGCCAACGTCAATGGCGTGATGAACGCGGTGATGGTCAATGGTGACGCGGCGGGTTCGACCCTGTTCTACGGCGCTGGCGCCGGCATGGAACCGACCGCCTCCTCGGTGGTGGCTGACCTGGTCGACGTGGTGCGCGCCATGACCTCCGACCCGGAGAACCGCGTGCCGCACCTGGCCTTCCAGCCGGACGCGTTGTCTGCTCACCCGATCCTGCCGATCGAGGCGTGTGAAAGTGCTTACTACCTGCGCATCCAGGCCAAAGACCATCCGGGCGTCCTGGCTCAAGTGGCCAGCATCTTGTCGGAGCGCGGTATCAATATCGAATCGATCATGCAGAAAGAAGCCGAAGAGCATGACGGTCTGGTGCCAATGATTTTGCTGACTCACCGTGTTATCGAGCAGCACATCAATGACGCCATCACTGCGCTTGAAGCGCTGCAAGGTGTTGTAGGTCCGGTCGTTCGCATCCGCGTAGAAAGTCTCAATTAATTGAGAGCGGCAAGTTTCAAGCTGCAAGCTGCAAGCTAAAGGCAACTCTGCTTTTACTTGTGGCTTGGGGCTAAACCGCTTGCCGCTCAAGCCGAAGGTTTGAAAAAAATGCGCTATATCAGCACCCGTGGCCAGGCACCGGCCCTGAATTTTGAAGATGTTCTGTTGGCCGGTCTGGCCAGCGACGGCGGTCTGTACGTGCCGGAAAACCTGCCGCGTTTCACTCAGGAAGAAATCGCTTCCTGGGCAGGCCTGCCGTACCACGAGTTGGCATTCCGGGTGATGCGCCCGTTTGTCACCGGCAGCATTCCTGATGCCGATTTCAAAAAAATCTTGCAAGAAACCTACGGCGCCTTTGCTCACAGCGCGGTTGCACCGCTGCGTCAGCTCAATGGCAACGAGTGGGTACTTGAGCTGTTCCACGGCCCTACGCTGGCGTTCAAGGACTTTGCCCTGCAATTGCTGGGGCGTTTGCTGGATTACGTGCTGGCCAAGCGTGGCGAGCGCGTGGTCATTGTTGGCGCAACGTCGGGCGATACCGGCTCGGCGGCCATCGAAGGCTGCAAACACTGCGAGAACGTGGATATTTTCATCCTGCACCCGAACAACCGGGTGTCGGAAGTACAGCGTCGTCAAATGACCACCCTGTTTGGCGACAACATCCACAACCTCGCCATCGAAGGCAACTTCGATGACTGCCAGGAAATGGTCAAGGCCAGCTTTGCTGACCAGGGCTTCCTCAAGGGCACACGCCTGGTGGCCGTGAACTCTATCAACTGGGCACGGATCATGGCCCAGATCGTTTACTACTTCCACGCAGCCCTGCAACTGGGCGGTCCGCACCGTTCAGTGTCGTTCTCGGTGCCGACCGGTAACTTTGGCGATATTTTCGCCGGCTACCTGGCGCGCAACATGGGCTTGCCGATCAATCAGTTGATCGTAGCCACCAACCGCAACGACATCCTGCACCGCTTCATGAGCGGCAACCAGTACGCCAAAGAGACCCTGCACGCGACCCTGTCGCCGTCCATGGACATCATGGTGTCGTCGAACTTCGAACGCCTGCTGTTCGACCTGCATGGTCGCAATGGCGCCGCGGTTGCGGGCCTGATGGACGCGTTCAAGCAAACTGGCACCTTCAGCGTGGAAGACGATCGCTGGACTGAAGCTCGCCGTCTGTTCGACTCGTTGGCGGTCAACGACGAGCAAACCTGCGAAACCATCGCCCAAGTGTTCGCTGAAACCGGCGAAGTACTCGACCCGCACACCGCCATCGGCGTGAAGGCGGCCCGTGAGTGCCGTCGTAGCCTGGATATCCCGATGGTTATTCTGGGGACGGCGCATCCGGTCAAGTTCCCTGAGGCTGTTGAGAAAGCGGGTGTAGGAAAAGCTCTGGAGCTGCCTGCTCACCTTTCCGACTTGTTTGAGCGAGAAGAGCGTTACACCGTTTTGGCCAATGACCTTAAAGCCGTACAGGCCTTTGTCAGCCAGCATGGCAACCGTGGGAAAGCTCTTTAAGGGTCTTTTTCTTACGTACTTTTAAGCCCGTCATCTGACGGGCTTTTTTGTGGGTGCGTGGCAAACTTGCTCGGTTTTCGCCTCCGTATGCTGGCGAGTAGCCGGTCAAGGAGGCTGTCATGTCACGTTTTGCCCACGTGCTGAAATCATGGATGTTGCGGGTGCTGTGCATCGTGCTGGTGAGCGTGACTGCCAGCACCCAGGCGGCCCAAGGCTTGCCGTTCCGGCTGCCTAAGAGCTTTATCGAACTCAAGCCGCTGGTGCTTGATTACGAGCAACAGCAATGGCTGGAGGCGCGCGGCCGGCTACGCGTGGGCATCTCCATTGGCGATTACGCCCCCATGGACATCGCCAACGAGCGCAACCGTTATCAGGGCATCAGTGCCGATTACCTCAGCCTCGTGCGGGACAAGCTGGGGGGCACGGTTGAAGTGCTGGGGTTCAGCAAGCGTGACCAGGCAGTGGCAGCGCTGCTCTCGGGCAAAATCGACATTCTGACCAGCGCCACCGGCTACGAGCGCGGTATTGACGGCCTGCTGTTCTCAAGTGAATACATGACTGATCGCTCAGTGATGGTGGGCAAAGAAGCAGCAGCGCCCGACGGGAACTGGGCAGGCAAAAAAATCGGCTTTCTCGACGGCGAGGTCGATGCACACGTTGCCGACGCGTTCTACCCAGACAGCGAGATCATCCTCACCCCCACCTTGCACAGTGCGCTGGAAGCGCTCAATGAAGGCGACATTGATGCACTGGTTGCCCATGAACTCATTGTCCGGGGCTTCAAGACGCTGCGGTCTTACTCAAGCTTGCGTGTTTTGGGGCAGAGCGCTTTGCCGAAGTCGGGTTTTGCCTTTGCCGTGCGCCGTGATGATCCGCAGTTGCAGGCCTTGATTGATCGCGCGTTGAACAGCCTGGATGACGAGATGGGGCACGTAATCCTTTCGCGTTGGCACGCAGGGCATCTGGGCGCTATTGGCCAGCAACACATACAACTCATGCCGCGCGAACACGACTGGATCAAGCAAAATCCGGTGGTTATTGTGGCCTCTCAGCAATACCCGCCGTATGTCTTCAAAAACGGTGAGGAGCGCTGGGAGGGGTTGAACGCGGATATTCTGGCGCGTATTTCCCATATGACCGGGTTGCAGTTTGTCCATCAAGATAGCGCCTCAACAGCGCAAACCCTGGAGATGCTCAAAAGCGGCAAGGCGCAGATGAATACCACCCTGGCCAAGAATGCCGAGCGTCAGGCGTATCTCAATTTCACCTATTCCTATGGCGGCGCTCCCTGGGTCTTTGTCGTGCGCAACAATGATTTTCGCCTGAGTTCTCTGGATCAGCTCGCGGGCAAGGTATTGGCGCTACCGGCCCGGCATGCGCTGGAATCAATGATTCGGCGCAACTACCCCGACATCATCCTGCGCAGTGTCGAGAACTATGCGCAGGCACGTGATCTGGTTGAGCAAGGCGAAGCGCTGGCCACGATCCAGAATGAAACACAGGCGTATCTGCACCCGGCCAGGCACTTGAAAGTAGGCCGAAGTGTCGACGGTCGCTGGGCCTCCGATAATTTTTCGGTTGCGGATCAGTTCCCGGAACTGCTCGACATACTGAACAAGGGGTTGGAGGCCATCCCCATGACTGATATGCAGGCACTGCGGCACAAGTGGTTGCATGACCTCAAGAAAATGCCGGTCGAACCGCAGGTGTCGATTTTGCCGTTGTTGTACGGGGGGCTGGCAGGCGGTATCGGCCTGGCGGGAATTCTGGTGGTGTGGAACCGACGCCTGGTAAACCAGTTGCGCATTGCACGCTTGGCCGAGAGCGCTTTAAGCGCCCGCCTGGAGTTTGGGCAACGCTTCTTTGATGCGATCCCCTGTCCGATTTTTGTGAAGGGGCTTGAAGGGCAAGTCATCACCTGTAACCGCACTTACGAAGATTTTTTTTCGACCCGGCTAGAGCTGATTCTCGGGCGGCCTATGACCGAAGTGCCGTTTTTCTCCACTGAAATCGCTGAGCAGTTTAATGCTGAACTGATGTTGGTGCTGCGCAACCGAAAGCCTTTCTATCAAAAACGCAGTCAAGCCTTCAAAACGGCCGGTGGTGAGGTGTGTTGCTGGATTGTGCCTTTTTACTCGGGCTCAGGCCATTTGGAAGGGGTGGTGGGAGGCTGGTTTGACCTGTCTAAATCGCCAAAAATGGGGGTAAATGCTTAGCCACCTCAGAAGCGAGTTTGTCTAGCGATCTTTTGGGCAGGCTTGCACCGCTAGTCAGTAACTCGCTGTTCTCATGCCTGGACCGCGCCCTTGCGGTGTATTTCATCTGACAAGATCTGGCCTTCATTAAGCCTCAAACCGTTGACCGCACAGGGCATGCGGCCGGTTGTCAGCACGCTCATGGCCCTTGATGGGGGGAGCTGGGGTTAAAGGCGGTATCGATTAGTTTTGTTTTTTTGAATTGCCCTACATCTATTTAGGATTTGTCTTATGTCGATTCTTAGGCAATCGCACTAAAGTCGATCCCCTTGCCAATAGTGCGTGAACTCTTCCAAGGCCCTTTATGCGCTCAATGAAAGTTCTGATTCTTGAAGACAATCCTTTTCAGCTGATGGTGCTACACCAAATGTTGAACGCCTTTCGCATCTTTGACGTGCTGGCTGCCGAGAGTGTTGAGTCTGCCCGTTGCTCATTGGCCAAATGCGGGGGCATTGACCTGGCTATTTGTGATTTGCATCTGGAAGGGTTGTCCGGGCTTGAGTTGATTCGCGAGTTGGCGACCAAGCGTGAAGCCCAGGCGCTGATTATTCTGAGTTGTGCCGCGCCACACGTTGTCGAAAGCGCGGTACGCACTGCCCGCGAGGAAGGCTTGGAGGTGTTGGGGTATTTGCCCAAACCCGTGACCGTTAACGGCCTCGGACGCTTGCTGGATGCTTATGGCACACGGGCTGGCGCATGAAGTGAAAATTGATCCCGCGCATCGGGAACCTTTGACGAGTTTGCTCTGTCAGATTTTTTATCAGCAAGATCAAGTCTTTTGCTCCGAGACTTGTAGCTTGCTGAGCAGGTCATCATGACCTTGTTAAACCCCGAGTTGTCTCCCCACTGCTCGGGGTTTTTTTTGTATTTTTTTTGTCAGGGCCCCGTCGGTTCTTGCTCCGGAATGGGGGCCGATGCATTGCCATCATCGGCCTGTATCCAAAAGGTCTGCGCAGACGCGAGTGAATCCCGGGGCAGATTTCCCAATACCGTATTGATGTCGGCAATGGCTTTTTGCCCTTCCGGGGTTTTTGTGCACCCGGCGTAGATCGTTTGGTAAGCCGGGGCACCCTGGATCGGGTAAAAAGCCAGCGCCTTGGATGAAAGCCCATATTGCCTGGCCTTTGACTGAATCTCTGGCCAATACCCCAGCAGCGTCGGCAGGCGTCCGGCGTGCTGCATTTGCAACAGGCTGCCTATCGCATCGTTGCCGTAATGGATAAAAAGTGGGTCCGTCGGGCTTTTTGACAATTGATCGTCAATCCAGACCCCGTAGCTGCGTTTGGCCACCAGACCGAGCTTGACAGACTGAGCGCTCAGCAGAGCAGGCAAGTCGACGGCCTGGTCATGCACAAACGGCGCGATCAGTTGTTCATCCGTACGGCGAATGGCCAGCCCGTTACTGCGTAAACCGAAGATCGGGCTTGAATAAACAATGTGCTGGGCACGGCTCTGATTCCACACCAGCATTGGATCGCAGGCCAGCTCTTGCCCTTCTAGCATTTGCAGGGAGCGGGCCCGATTGACCCGCTGGATGACATGTTCATACTGCGGCATGTTGGCGATCAGCACCGGGAGCAAGCGATCGATGATGCCTTGATCCTTGTTCGGCCCATCGTGCACTGCCATTGGTGGCAGGTCGCGCACCAGCCAAATGAGTTTTTCGGCCGCCAGCGCGCCGGGCGTGTAAAAAAACATCGCCGAGGTTATCATCCCCGCGCAGATGCCTCGCCATTTCCAGCGCTTGGTCATCGGGCCTGTCTCCTTGGCGGTCCTTAAAACGGCTTAACGGTTAAATCGCGCCTGCCTGTTTCAATTTAACGATGGCGTTGGCGTCGTAGCCCAAATCAGCCAAGACCTCCTGATTATGAGCGCCCAGCTCCGGTCCTACCCACTCGGCTGACCCTGGCGTGTCAGAAAGCCGAGGCACGATGCCTGGCATTTTGAACGCTTTGCCGTCAGGAAGTTTGGCCTGCAAGAACATTTCGCGGGCCAAAAATTGCGGGTCAGTGAACATGTCTTCGGCCGAGAAAATGCGGCTGGCGGGGACTTCTGCCGTGTTCAGGTGATCAAGCACGGTTTGCAGCGGCAGCGAGGCAACCCAGCGGTCAATCACGCCGTACAGCTCGTCACGGCGGGCATCCCGGCCATCGTTGCTGGCCAGTTGCGGATCGTTCGCCAGGTCTTCGCGGCCAATAATCAGCATGAAGCGTTTGAAAATTGCGTCGCCATTGGCGCCAATCTGTACGTGCTTGCCGTCCTTGCTGGTGTGAATCGAGGAGGGCGTGATGCCCGGCATGATATTGCCGGTGCGCTCGCGAATAAAGCCGAACACATCGAACTCCGGCACCATGCTTTCCATCATGGCGAAAATGGCTTCGTACAGCGCCACATCCACCACTTGGCCCAGGCCGCCATTCACTTCACGATGACGCAATGCCATTAAAGCGCCAATGACGCCCCACAGCGCGGCAATCGAGTCGCCAATCGAAATGCCGGTGCGCACGGGCGGGCGATCTTCAAAACCGGTGATGTAGCGCAACCCGCCCATGGACTCACCCACCGCGCCAAAACCGGGCTGGTCTTTCATCGGCCCGGTCTGCCCGAAGCCCGACAAACGCACCATCACCAGTTTGGGGTTCAAGGCGTGCAGCACGTCCCAGCCCAAACCCAGTTTTTCCAGAACCCCGGGGCGGAAGTTCTCGATCAGGATGTCGGCCTCGGCCAACAGCTCCTTGAGGATGTTCAGGCCATCGGGGTGCTTGAGGTTCAGCGTCAGGGATTTTTTGTTGCGCGCCTGGACGAACCACCACAGCGATGTACCTTCATACAGCTTGCGCCATTTACGCAGGGGATCGCCGCCATCGGGTGATTCCACCTTGATCACGTCGGCGCCAAATTCGGCACAAATTCGCGAGGCAAAAGGACCGGCGATCAGGGTACCCAGTTCGATAACCTTGAGGCCTGAAAGGGGTTTGGTGGCGAGCGACATGCGGAGTCCTTATGCAGAGCGAACGAGAACAGCGTTTTAACATAGGTCGTGGCACCCCGTCCTGAGGGAGCGGACTTGCCCGCGATAACATCACCGCGGTGATTCAGATAGACGGCGTTGTTTGCATCGCGAGCAAGCCCGCTCCCACAGAACTCGGGCGGATCGGTTAGACTTGCCGTCTTTCTCCGTATCAAGAAGCCCGTTCATGGCCCAGCCGTCCACGACCTACAAGTTCGAACTCAACCTCACCGATCTCGATCGTGGGGTCTATGAAACCGTCAAGCAAACCATCGCCCGTCACCCTTCGGAAACCGAAGAGCGCATGGCTGTGCGCCTTCTGGCTTACGCCCTTTGGTACAACGAGCATTTGTCGTTTGGCCGAGGCCTTTCAGATGTAGACGAACCAGCGCTGTGGGAAAAAAGCCTGGATGACCGTGTTCTGCACTGGATCGAAGTGGGCCAGCCCGATGCCGATCGTCTGACCTGGTGCTCGCGCCGTACCGAACGCACCAGTTTGCTGGCCTATGGCAGCTTGCGCGTCTGGGAAGGCAAGGTCATCCCGGCGATCAAAAACCTGAAAAACGTCAACATCGCTGCCGTTCCGCAAGAGATTCTGGAAGTACTGGCCAAAGACATGCCACGCGTTATCAAGTGGGACGTGATGATCAGTGAAGGCACCGTGTTCGTGACCGACGACCGTGGCCAGCACGAAGTTCAGTTGCAGTGGCTGCAAGGCGAACGCGGTTAATTCACTCGATTCAACACTTTAAGAGAACATCCCCCCGGTTATGCGCATCGAACCTCGTCCACTGCCCGAAACCCTGCCTTTCTTGGGCGAAATGCCGACCCTGCTCACGCGTTTGTACGCCGCGCGGGGTGTGCAATCACAAGCTGAACTGGACAAGAGCCTGGCGCGGTTGATCCCGTACCAGCAGCTCAAGGGCATCGACGCGGCGGTGGACTTGCTGGTGATGGCGCTTGAACAGCGCCAGCGCATCTTGATCGTCGGTGACTTTGACGCCGACGGTGCCACGGCCAGCACCGTGGGCATGCTCGGTTTGCGTCTGCTGGGCGCCGCCCATGTCGACTACCTGGTGCCCAACCGGTTTGAGTACGGCTACGGCCTGACCCCCGAAATCGTCGAAGTGGCGCTGACCCGTTCGCCGCAATTGCTGATCACCGTGGACAACGGGATCTCCAGCGTCGAAGGCGTGGCGGCGGCAAAAAAAGCCGGGCTGAGTGTGCTGGTCACCGACCACCACTTGCCGGGCAACGAACTGCCGGCGGCCGATGCCATCGTCAATCCCAACCAGCCGGGTTGCGAGTTCCCCAGCAAGGCGCTGGCCGGGGTAGGGGTGATCTTCTACGTCCTGATTGCCTTGCGTGCACGCTTGAACAGTTTGGGTTGGTATCAAACGGTCAAAGCGCCCAACATCGCCGAATTGCTCGATTTGGTGGCATTGGGCAGCGTGGCCGACGTGGTGCCGCTGGACGCCAACAACCGCATTCTGGTGCATCAGGGGCTTGAGCGAATCCGTGCCGGGCGTGCGCGGCCAGGGCTTAAGGCAATCCTGGAAGTGGCCAAGCGCGATCATTCGAAGATTACTTCTACCGACCTGGGCTTTATTCTCGGGCCACGGCTGAACGCGGCCGGGCGGCTGGACGACATGAGCCTGGGCATCGAGTGCCTGCTCACCGACGACCCCAACGCGGCGCGGGACATGGCCGCCCAGCTCGACGAAATGAACCAGGACCGCAAGTCCATTGAGCAAGGCATGCAGCGTGAAGCGCTGGCTCAGCTCAAGGAATTGACGCTGGACAGCATGCCGTTCGGCCTGTGCCTGTTCGACCCGGAGTGGCACCAGGGGGTGATCGGGATTCTGGCCTCGCGCCTCAAAGAGCGCTATTTCCGCCCGACCTTTGCCTTTGCCGATGCCGGAGACGGCATGCTCAAGGGCTCGGGGCGTTCGGTACCGGGCTTTCATATCCGCGATGCCCTTAGCGTGGTCGCCGCGCAGCACCCGGAGTTGATCAGCAAATATGGCGGCCACGCCATGGCCGCGGGTCTGACATTGCCTGAAGCCAACTTCCCACAGTTTGCTCAGGCATTTGATGAGGAAGTCCGACGTCAACTGCGTGAAGAAGACCTGACCGGGCGGCTGCTGTCTGATGGCAGTTTGGCAATTGAAGAATTCCACCTTGAACTGGCTCGCGCGTTGCGCCATGCCGGGCCGTGGGGGCAGCACTTCCCTGAGCCGCTGTTTCACGGCGTGTTTCAGTTGGTCGAGCAGCGTATTGTTGGCGAGCGGCACTTGAAAGTCGTACTTAAGACCGAGTGCGGCAGCGTCAAACTGGACGGCATTGCCTTTGGTGTAGACCGCGAAGTGTGGCCCAACCCGACCATTCGCTGGGTCGAACTGGCCTACAAACTCGACCTCAACGAGTTTCGCGGCAACGAAACCGTGCAACTGATGATCGCCCACATCGAACCGCGCTAACGCCTACAAGCAAAACCGTAGGAGCGAGCTTGTCTCGCGATCTTTTGATCTTTTAAAAGACCACGGCCTGCCCCCTCATTTGAACCCCACCTCTTCCAGTGTTGTCGACTAGTCTCTAAGGAGTGCCTGGAGCCTACCCACTGGAATGAGAGGTGACCCATGAGTCTGCTGCTCGAACCCTACACCCTGCGCCAACTGACCTTGAATAACCGCATTGCGGTCTCGCCAATGTGCCAATACTCCAGCGTTGATGGGCTGGCCAATGACTGGCATTTAGTTCACTTGGGCAGCCGGGCCGTTGGCGGCGCCGGTCTGATTTTTACCGAGGCCACCGCGGTAACCCCCGATGGCCGGATCACCGCTCAAGACCTTGGGCTGTGGAGCGACGAACACATCGAACCGCTGCAACGCATCACCCGCTTTATCCGCGCCCAGGGCGCCGTGGCGGGGATTCAGCTGGCGCATGCCGGGCGCAAGGCCAGCACGCACCGGCCTTGGCTGGGCAAGCATGGCAGCGTCAAAGTGGACGAGGGCGGCTGGGTGCCGGTCGGGCCTTCACCCATTGCCTTTGACCCCAATCACACCGCGCCCAAACAACTGGATACAGAACAGATCCAGGGCATAGTTCAAGCCTTTATCGATGCCGCCAAACGGTCGCTCGAAGCCGGATTTTCGGTGGTTGAAGTACACGCTGCCCACGGTTACTTGCTGCATCAATTTTTGTCGCCGCTGAGCAACCAACGCCTCGACGAGTACGGCGGTTCATTCGAGAATCGCATCCGCCTGGTGCTGCAAGTGACCGAAGCGGTGCGTGAAGTGTGGCCCAAAGAACTGCCGGTCTTTGTCCGCGTTTCGGCCACCGATTGGGTCGAAGATGGCTGGAACCCAGACGAAACGGTTGAGCTGGCGCGGCGCCTGAAAGCACTGGGTGTTGATCTGATTGACGTGTCGTCGGGGGGGACGGCGGCGACGGCAGAAATTCCGGTGGGGCCGGGTTACCAGACCCGATTCGCCGAGCGTGTGCGCAAGGAGGCGGCCATCGCCACGGGCACGGTGGGGATGATCACCGAGCCGGCGCAGGCCGAACATATTTTGCGCACAGGCCAAGCGGACTTGATTCTGCTGGCCCGTGAACTTTTGCGTGACCCGTACTGGCCGCTGCATGCCGACGATGATCTGGGCGGCAGAAAAGCGATCTGGCCGGCGCAGTACCAGCGTGCGACCCATCGCGATCAGCCGATTCATGAATCGGACCTGCGCGACTGAAACCCGACCTGTCACTTGAACCCGTTACGAGGAGGTTGCTGATGAACACCCGTGGATTGCTCGATCAACTGCTGAAGTCTGGCCAGGAACTGCTGGAGAAAAAGACCGGTGCGTCAAACAACGCTTCTGGCGCCAGTACCAATAAAGGGGGATTGGGCAATGTGCTGGGTGCGGGCGGGCTCGGCGGCCTGCTCTCGGGGGCAGGAGGTGGGGCGATGGCGGCCAGTGTCCTGGGCCTGTTAATGGGCAGTAAGCGCGGGCGCAAGTTCGGCGGCCAGGCCTTGACCTATGGGGGTTGGCGGCCTTGGGCGTGCTGGCCTACAAAGCCTATGGCAACTGGCAGGCCAGCCAGGGCACGGCCCCCGAACACCCGCCGCAAACCATTGATCGTGTCGAGCCGGTGCAGGTTGAGGAACACAGTCAGGCGATTCTCAAAGCACTGGTCGCGGCGGCCAAGGCGGATGGTCACATTGACGATCGCGAGCGGCAAATGATTGAGGGCGAGTTGAGCAAGCTCAAGCACGACCCACAACTGCAGCAATGGCTGCAGCTTGAACTGAACAAACCGCTGGACCCGGCCGAAGTCGCCAGCGCGGCCACCACCCCGGAAATCGGCGCAGAAATGTACATTGCCAGCTTGATACTTGTGGATGAAGAGGCGTTTGGTGAACGGGCTTATCTGGATGAACTGGCCAAGCAACTCAAGCTGGATCCGGGGCTAAAAGCTGAACTGGAGGCGCAGGTTAAACAGGCTCAGGCGTGAGATAGAAGCGTCCCCTTACGTCTCTGTAGGAGCGAGCTTGCTCGCGATCTTTTGATCTTTTAAAAGCTCGCGAGCATGCTCGCTCCTACACGGGTTATGTGCGCAACCCGATGTTGTAGGTATTTTTACTAATTGCTGTGAGAACAGTCTCAACGTCCGTGAGAATCCTTGCTGGCCCTCGGCTATACTCCTCCATCATTTGAATGGCCCCGAGGATAGACTGTGAAGAACTGGACGTTACGCCAACGCATTTTGGCGAGCTTTGCGGTGATCATCGCCATCATGTTGCTGATGGTTGTCGCGTCTTACTCGCGCCTGCTGTCGATTGAGTCGAGCGAAGAGACCGTTCGCACCGATTCGATTCCCGGGGTCTATTACAGTTCGATGGTGCGCAGTGCCTGGGTCGACAGCTATGTCCTGACCCTGCAACTGGTCGGCTCGGCCACCCAGCGTGATTTGACTAGCGAAGACCGTAAGCTGTATGCCAGCTACGAAGATCGCATGAACCAGGAGCTGGACAACTACCGCACCACCATTTTTGATGACCAGGACCGCGCCGAGTTTGATGAATTCGAGCGTATCCATGGTCAATACACCAAAGCGTTAGCGGGCGTTCTGCAGTTTTACGAAGACAAAAAAACCGAGCAAGCCGATGCCATGCTCAACGAGCAACTGGCCCCGCTGTGGGCGGCCGGGCGCAAGCAGCTCAACACCATCATTGACACCAACCGCACCCAGGCCAACCACGCCACCGAAACCATTGCCAATGCGGTGACCACGGCAAAAATCAGCATGATCATCTCGCTGATAGTGGCCGTGCTGGCTGCCGGGCTGTGCGGCTACCTGTTGTTGCAGGCGATCATGTCGCCGATGCAGCGCATCGTTTCGATCCTTGAAACCATGCGTTCCGGTGACTTGAGCTCGCGCTTGAACCTGGACCGCAAAGACGAGTTTGGTGCCGTCGAAACCGGCTTCAACGACATGATGACCGAGCTGACCGCTCTGGTGTCTCAAGCCCAGCGTTCCTCGGTCCAGGTCACCACCTCGGTGACCGAGATCGCCGCCACGTCCAAACAGCAACAAGCCACTGCTACCGAAACCGCAGCCACCACCACGGAAATCGGCGCGACCTCCCGCGAAATTGCCGCCACCTCCCGTGACCTGGTACGCACCATGACCGAAGTGACTTCGGCTGCCGATCAGGCTTCGATCTTGGCCGGTTCCGGGCAGCAAGGCCTGGCGCGCATGGAAGAAACCATGCACTCGGTGATGGGCGCTGCCGATCTGGTTAACGCCAAGCTGGCGATCCTCAATGAAAAAGCCGGCAACATTAACCAGGTGGTCGTCACCATCGTCAAGGTTGCCGACCAGACCAACCTGCTGTCACTCAACGCGGCCATTGAAGCTGAGAAGGCCGGTGAATATGGCCGTGGTTTCGCCGTGGTTGCCACCGAAGTCCGCCGCCTGGCCGACCAGACGGCTGTGGCCACTTATGACATCGAGCAGATGGTGCGCGAGATCCAGTCCGCCGTGTCAGCGGGTGTGATGGGCATGGACAAGTTCTCTGAAGAAGTGCGCCGTGGCATGGCCGAAGTAACGCAAGTCGGTGAGCAACTGTCGCAAATCATTCATCAGGTTCAGGCCTTGGCGCCGCGCGTGTTGATGGTCAACGAAGGCATGCAGGCGCAAGCCACCGGCGCCGAGCAAATTAACCTGGCACTGGTGCAGTTGGGGGATGCCAGCAGTCAGACCGTAGAGTCCTTGCGTCAGGCCAGCTTCGCGATCGACGAACTCAGTCAGGTTGCCGTTGGGCTGCGCAGTGGCGTTTCGCGTTTTAAAGTCTGATGAGCGAACTTTTAACCAAGCGTGCGGCCGTCGTGGCGCCGAGTCAGCGCCTGTTTCTGGTGTTCTACATCGGGGATGAGCGTTATGCCTTGGCGGCGACCGATGTGGTCGAGGTGCTGGCGCGTTTACCGCTTAAGCCGATTGCCCACGCCCCGGCCTGGGTGGCTGGCGTGTTTTCGCACCGTGGGCAGATGGTCCCGGTCATCGATATCAGCGCCATGACCTTTGGCCATGAAGCCGTGGCCCGCACCAGCACGCGGCTGGTGCTGGTCAATTTTCGCGGCAAACTGTTGGGGCTGATGCTGGAACAGGCCAACGCGACCTTGCGCTGCGATCCGGCAGATTTTCAGCCCTACGGCCTGGATAATCGCGACGCGCCGTACCTGGGGCCGGTTCGTGAGGATGCCCAGGGTTTGCTGCAGTGGATCCATGTCGATGACCTGTTGAGCCCGGCAGTGTGCGCGCTGCTGTTCCCTCCGAGCCTGGATGACGCCAGCGCAGAGGGTCTCGCATGAGTGACGACCAGCGCTTTTACGATTTTTTGAAGCAACGCATAGGCCTGGATGTCGCGTCCGTGGGCTTGGCGATTATCGAGCGTGCCGTACGCCAGCGCTGCCTGGCGTTGAACATGCCCGACAACGATCACTACTGGCAGCGCCTGATCTGCTCCCACGATGAGCAACAGGCGTTGATCGAATCGGTGATCGTGCCCGAGACCTGGTTTTTTCGGTATCCCGAATCGTTTGCCACATTGGGCCGTCTGGCCCGCCAGCGTTTGGCCGACACCGGCGGCCTGCACACCCTGCGCATTCTGAGTTTGCCGTGCTCCACGGGTGAAGAGCCGTATTCGATTGCCATGGCCCTGTTTGATTCGGGGCTGGTCGGGCATCAGTTCAAGGTCGAAGCCCTGGACGTCAGCCCGTTGTCGGTAGCGCGGGCGCAGTCGGCGCTGTATGGCAAAAATTCATTTCGCGGCCAGCAAATTGGTTTTCGTGAGCGCTATTTCACCCCGGTCAATGACAGCTATCAGCTGTCGGAGCGGGTGCACGAGCAGGTCACTTTTCAGGTCGGCAACTTGCTCGACCCGACGCTGCTCAGCCATCACCTGCCTTATGACTTTGTGTTCTGCCGCAACCTGTTGATCTACTTCGACCTCAAGACTCAGCACCAAGCGCTGGATATCCTCAAGCGCTTGACCCGTGACGACGGCGCGCTGTTTATCGGCCCGGCCGAGGGCAGCCTGCTGGGCCGCCTGGGCATGCGTTCGATCGGTGCACCGCAGTCGTTTGCCTTCTGTCACAGCCATGAGCCGGTGCCTGTTGCGCGGCCACCGCTGGCCGAGTCCAGACCGCTGCCCAAGCCCGCACCACGGCCGATGCCGCCGGTCTCTGCGCCGCGGCCCTTAGCACCGCGAGTGCCCGCAATGCCCACCGCGCCAACCCCCGCCGCGTGCGCGGGTGCCGCCTTGCTGGCGAACATTGCCGTGCTGGCCAACGAAGGCAAAAGCAGCGATGCCCGCCAGGCGTGTGATCAGTTTTTGCAACTGCATGGCCCGCACGCTCAGGTGTTCTACTGGCTGGGCCTGCTCAGCGATGTTGAAGATCAAGCGGCGCAGGCGCAGAGTTTCTATCGCAAGGCGCTGTACCTGGAACCCCAGCATTCAGAAGCGCTGGCGCACCTGGCTGCTCTTTTGGCTGCCCAAGGTGACACAGCAGGCGCCCAGCGCTTGCAGGAGCGCGCTGCCCGTCATGAACGTTCGGTTCACAGTGAGCGCAAACAATGAGAGGTTTATTCGCCCAAGGCTTGATTCATGATGAAGCCCAGACCATTGATGACTGCTGGAACCGCATCGGTATCTTCGGCGACAAGTCTTGCCCGAAGCTGCCGGAGCACATCCATTGCCGCAATTGCGCCGTGTATTCCGCCGCAGCCACGCGCTTGCTGGATCGCTACTCGTTTGAGCAAGAGCCTGAAGAACTCAACGCCCAGCCAGTGGCTGAGCAAAAAGTCGCCACACGTTCGCTGGTGGTGTTCCGTCTGGGCGGTGAATGGCTGGGCCTGAACACGGTGTGCCTCGACGAAGTGGCGCGCATGCAGGCCATTCACTCGTTGCCACACCAGCGTTCGCGGGCCCTGCAAGGGGTGGCCAACGTGCGCGGAGCGCTGGTGCCGTGTTTGTCGCTGGTTGACCTGCTGGGGCTGGACCCGACGGTGACCATTACCCCTTCGCAGCGGGTGATGCCGCGCATGCTGATCGTGGCCGCCCATGGTGGCCCGGTGGTGTTGCCGGTGGATGAAGTCGACGGTGTCCACAATATTGAAGAGCGCGCTTTGAACGCCGCCTCGCTGTCGGGCGAGCATGCCAGCGCGAAATACACCCGGGGTGTGCTGGCGTGGAAAAGCCGCAGCCTGCGCTGGCTGGATGAAGAACAACTGCTTGGCGCAATTACCCGGAGCCTGACATGACCCCCGAGCAAATGCGCGACGCGTCGCTGCTTGAACTGTTCAGCCTGGAGGCTGAGGCCCAGACGCAGGTGCTGAATGAGGGGTTGCTGGCGCTTGAGCGCAACCCGACCCAGGCTGACCAGCTGGAAGCCTGCATGCGCGCCGCCCACTCGCTCAAGGGCGCAGCGCGGATTGTCGGGGTGGATGCGGGCGTCAGCGTGGCCCACGTGATGGAAGACTGCCTGGTCAGCGCGCAGGAAGGCCGTTTGCGCCTGCATCCCGAGCACATTGATGCCTTGTTGCAGGGTACCGACTTGTTGATGCGCATCGCCACGCCGGGCAGCGACAACGTCGGCCCGGCCGATATCGACGCGTATGTCGCGCACCTCAACGAACTGCTGGACCCTTCAGGGCGGGAGGCGCCACGGGCCGCGTCTGTGGAGTTCGACGTCTCGCAATTGTTGCTGGCCCCCGAGGCTTTGCCCGAGCCCGAGCCGCTGCTTCAGCCAGAGCCGGTGGCTCCAGTTGCCGCCGAGCCGGCCCCCGAACCTGCGCGTCGGCCTCAGCGCCTGACAGAAAGCGGCGAAAGGGTGTTGCGCGTCACCGCCGAGCGCCTCAACAGCTTGCTCGATCTGTCGAGTAAATCGCTGGTCGAAACCCAGCGTCTCAAGCCGTATCTGATGGCGTTGCATCGGCTCAAACGTATGCAAAGCACCAGCCTGCGGGCGCTGGACACCCTTAACGAGCAGCTCAAAGTGGTGGGCCTGACGCACGAGGTTGAAGAGGCCCTGAATGAGGCCCGCCGCGTGCTCTCCGAGTCGCAGCATTTGCTCAGCGAGCAGACCGCCGAACTCGACGAATTCGGCTGGCAGACCAGCCAGCGCGCGCAATTGCTCTATGACACTGCGCTGGCCTGCCGCATGCGCCCGTTCGCCGATGTGTTGGTGGGCCAGGAGCGTATGGTCCGTGATCTGGGTCGGGCGTTAGGCAAGCAGATACGCCTGGAAATCGAAGGCGAGAAAACCCAGGTTGACCGCGATGTTCTCGAAAAACTTGAAGCGCCGCTGACCCACTTGCTGCGCAACGCCGTCGACCACGGGATTGAATCGCCCGAGCAACGCTTTCTGGCGGGCAAACAGCCGGAAGGCACGATCCGCTTGCGGGTGTCGCATCAGGCCGGATTGCTGGCCGTCGAATTGAGTGACGATGGCGCCGGTGTCGACCTCGAACGCTTGCGCCGCAGCATCGTCGAGCGCCAGTTGTCGACCGCCGAGACGGTGGCGCAACTGAGCGAAGAAGAACTCCTGACCTTCCTCTTTCTGCCGGGCTTCAGCCTGCGCGACACGGTGACTGAAGTCTCCGGGCGCGGCGTCGGGCTGGATGCGGTGCAACACATGGTGCGCCTGTTGCGCGGTGCCATCGTGCTGGAGCAAACCGCAGGGCAGGGCAGCCGGTTCCTGCTGGAAGTGCCGTTGACCTTGTCTGTGGTGCGCAGCCTGGTGGTTGAAGTGGCCGACGAGGCCTACGCCTTCCCGCTGGCGCACATCGAGCGTATGCGCGACCTGTTGCCGGATGACATCGTGCAAGTCGAGGGGCGTCAGCACTTTTGGCACGAAGGCCGGCACGTCGGCCTGGTGGCCGCCAGCCAGTTGCTCCAGCGCCCGCCCAGCCAAAGCGATGACGAAACCCTCAAATTGGTGGTCATCCGTGAGCGCGACGCCGTGTATGGCGTCGCGGTCGAGCGGTTTATCGGTGAGCGCACGCTGGTGGTTTTGCCGCTCGATCCACGCTTGGGCAAGGTGCAGGACATCTCGGCCGGTGCGCTGCTGGACGATGGTTCGCCGGTGCTGATTGTTGATGTTGAGGATATGCTGCGTTCGGTCGATAAGTTGCTCAACACCGGGCGTCTGGAGCGTATTGATCGGCGCAATCGGCACACCGCAGAATTGACCCGCAAACGCATTCTGGTGGTAGACGACTCGCTGACCGTGCGCGAATTGCAGCGCAAATTGCTGATCAATCGGGGTTACGAAGTGGCCGTGGCGGTTGACGGCATGGACGGCTGGAACGCCCTGCGTGCCGAGCATTTCGATCTGTTGATTACCGACATCGACATGCCACGCATGGATGGCATCGAACTGGTCACCCTGTTGCGCCGCGACAACCGCCTGCAATCCATGCCGGTGATGGTTGTGTCCTACAAAGACCGCGAAGAAGACCGTCGACGTGGCCTGGATGCGGGAGCCGACTATTATCTAGCCAAAGCCAGCTTCCATGACGACGCCTTGCTTGATGCCGTGGTTGAACTCATCGGGGGAGCCCAAACATGAAAATCGCCATCGTCAACGACATGCCTTTGGCGGTTGAAGCGTTGCGTCGGGCGCTGGCCTTTGAGCCGAGCCATGAAGTGGTGTGGGTCGCTCACAATGGTGCCGAAGCGGTACAAAAGTGTGCTGATTTCACCCCGGACCTGATTTTGATGGACCTGATCATGCCGGTCATGGACGGGGTGCAGGCGACGCGGCGGATCATGGCAGAAACGCCCTGCGCCATCGTGATTGTGACCGTTGACCGGGAGCAGAACGTACACCGCGTGTTCGAGGCCATGGGCTTTGGCGCGCTGGATGTGGTGGACACGCCCGCGTTGGGCGCAGGCAATGCCAAAGAAGCGGCAGCGCCGTTACTGCGCAAGATCCTCAACGTGGGCTGGTTGATGGGGCAGAGTGACAAGCGGGTACGCCCGGTGTCGGCACAGCCGCGAGCATTGGGCTTGCAGGGCGGGCTGGTAGTGATTGGCTCGTCTGCAGGCGGCCCGGCGGCGCTGGAAAGTTTGCTCAAGGGGCTGCCGAGAGATTTCCAGGTGCCTATCGTCCTGGTGCAACACGTAGATCAGGTGTTTGCGGCGGGCATGGCGGAGTGGTTGAGCGGCTCGTGCGGGCTGGACGTGCGTCTGGCCCGGGAAGGCGAAGTGCCACAGCCGGGGACGGTATTGCTGGCGGGCACCAACCACCACATACGATTGTTGAAAAACGGTACCTTGGCTTACACGGCAGAGCCGGTAAACGAGATTTACCGCCCCTCGATTGATGTGTTTTTTGAAAGTGTTGCAAGGTACTGGAAGGGAGATGCCGTGGGGGTGTTATTAACCGGCATGGGACGCGATGGGGCTCAGGGGCTTAAACTCATGCGCCAACAAGGCTTCCTCACCATTGCGCAAGACCAACACAGCAGTTCGGTGTACGGCATGCCTAAAGCAGCTGCGGCCATTGATGCCGCGGTTGAGATCCGTCCTTTGGACAAGATTGCGCCACGTTTGCTGGAGATATTTGCCAAATGATCGACAAAATCCCTCAGGACTGGCTTGAAGGCAGTAATTCAGGTGAACGCGCATGAGCGATTTACAGTTGGACGACGTTAAAACAGACGAAAACGCCGCCATGGTGCTGCTGGTAGACGATCAGGCGATGATCGGCGAAGCTGTGCGCCGGGGTTTGGCGCTAGAGCAGAACATTGATTTCCACTTCTGTGCAGACCCGCATCAGGCGATTGCGCAAGCCATCCGCATCAAACCGACCGTGATTTTGCAGGACTTGGTCATGCCGGGGCTGGACGGTCTGACCCTGGTGCGTGAATACCGCAATCACCCGGCGACCCAGAATATCCCGATCATCGTGCTGTCCACCAAAGAAGACCCGCTGATCAAGAGCGCGGCGTTTTCGGCGGGGGCCAATGATTACCTGGTCAAACTGCCCGATAACATCGAACTGGTGGCGCGCATTCGCTATCACTCGCGCTCCTACATGACCCTCTTGCAGCGTGACGCAGCCTACCGTGCGCTGCGTGTGAGCCAGCAGCAACTGCTCGACACCAACCTGGTGCTGCAACGGTTGATGAACTCGGACGGCCTGACCGGGCTGTCGAACCGTCGGCACTTTGACGAATACCTCGAGCTGGAATGGCGCCGCGCCTTGCGTGAGCAGACCCAGCTGTCGTTGTTGATGATCGACGTTGACTACTTCAAGTCTTTCAACGACACCTTCGGCCATCTGGACGGCGACGAAGCGCTGCGCAAAGTGGCCTCTACCATTCGTGATGCCAGCAGTCGCCCGTCTGATCTGCCGGCGCGTTACGGCGGCGAAGAATTCGCCATCGTCTTGCCCAACACCTCCCAGGGCGGAGCACGACTGGTGGCAGAAAAACTGCGCCAGGCCGTAGAAGCCCTGAAAATCCCGCACATCCAGCCCAGCGAAGGCCGCAGCCTGACCATCAGCATTGGCCTGGCGACCCTCACCCCACAGCAAAACGGCAGCTCACGCCAATTGATCTCCGCGGCGGACAAAGGCCTGTACCTGGCCAAACACAACGGGCGTAACCAAGTCGGGATCGAGTAACGCATCCCACCTTGTCTCGCGAACTTTTGATCTTTAAAGGCAAAAGTTCGCGAGACAAGCTCGCACTCACAGAGTGGATTGTTTTTGCTTTTTGTATAAGTAAGAAAAATAAATAAGCATGGCAATGGTAATGCCTGAGCCGAAGCCTTTTATTAAACCATCAGGACCAAAAATTAAAGCCGCAATACCCGCTATTATAACAATGCAGAAAGTGGTGGTTACTTCAACTAGAAGAAAGAAATCTACCGCCTCTAAATCGGTAGAGGTTTGTAGAATTGAGTTAGTTGATAGCCTCATAAGTATTAAGCCAATTATGACGCCCGAGAAGCTGAATATCGTCAGTGCATAGAATAATCCTTTGTCCTGCGTGTCGATTATTATCCAGAGAGAGCTTGACAGTGTTAGGCTGAAAAAAATCAAAGCTAAAGATTTTGGTAGTGTGTTATTTATGATTTTTACTAATAGCCCACCGCCAATGATGATAGAAATTAAATACAGCGAAAAGGCTATCATAGAACTGCCAAGCCAAGACAGGAACCCAGGTAGTTGTAAAAGGTGTTTGTACTGATACAACAGGCCGATAGCGTACATGAGAATGATTGACTCAAATAAGTTTCCAGTTAAAAAGCCATAAAAAGCCGAAGGATTTCGTTGGTAAGCGTTACGGAGTCTGCTCAGTGAGAGGATGCGAATGTGTTGTTTAGGTTTGAATGTCACCCGAGTTAGTTTAAGGTCTTGGTGGGCATAAAAAAACTGAACTAATCTGCAAATAATAATCGTTGAAAAAGTGGCTGCTGCTGAGTATGAAGGTTGCCAGGAACTCAATACATAGCTGGCCAAAAGTAGCAGTGCTAAAGGAAGTAAGAGGCGTAGCGTCAAGAAACTAAAGGCTATGATAGCGAAGTCAGCGTTCTTCCCTGTCAGGGTGTAATGGATTCGATTATAAGTTGGGCGAAATGTCGATTTTAAACAGCCTGTGCCTATGGAGTCCAAGGCAAAAGCAGTCACTAAAAAACACCAGGTTATTATAATTAATCCTTGGTAAGATAAATAAAATCCGATTAGGAAGCTGACGGCGCTCGCCAGTTTGAGTGCGAATCCCGTCAGCATGGTGTTACCAATACCTATATAGAAACTTAGTGTGGCTCCAGCATAAAACTCTAGTGAGGCAGAAATAATGAGCTGTAATAGTAATGCGATTTCTAACGCATAGGCACCTAGCTGTGGGTTTGTTGCTATAAGAGCAAGTTCCAATATGGTAACTACCATGGCGATGCCACAATACATCGCATCTGATCGGCCAATCAGTTGTTTGGCCTTCATGGTGAGAGTATCTTATAAGTCGTGCCTTGCTCAGGTGTTAGTTGTTGATATAGAAATGCTGGGGCTGAAGCTCTGCCGTAAAATAGTAAGCTTGTATACATCGAATTTAAGTCATAGGGGAGTACTAAGTAGTGACCTTTCTGCGGTTGTTCAGTTGTGTATATGACGCCGTGAGGAGTGTGCGAATTTTGGGCATCTTCGTATTCTAGAAGCTCAGCGTAAAAGGGAGTGCTCAATGTTGCAACAGCACGTTTGAATAATGCATGAGCGCCCATTGCTATATTGTTGTAATGACGCGCGCGTAAGGGGAATTGCTCAAACACCTGAGTCAGCGAGTGGCCTTGGTCAAAAGCTAATATATAGGGGGCTGAGTACGGCCACCGGCGATAAATGTGCCGAGTAATATCCAAGAATCTTCGAGTGCTCTCGAACACCAGGTGGGCGTTTTGGTGAGGGCGAGAAGCTGAGGGTCTAATATTATCAAGAGTATAAATTGTGCTGAGGAATTCAGTGGGGCTACACGTTGAGTTATCCATGGTAGAGATGCTCGCTTAAAAAAGTCGACACGCGTTCAATATTGTTTGCCTCTACGGATGCGGACGCTCCCTCCATTTCAAGTAAGACATTTGAAATATTACAGCTCCGCTCAACTGCGTTTTTTAGCAGAGTGAGGCTTGGCGTTTTGAACTCATCTGCATGTTGATCTAACCAAACGGCTATGCCGTTCCACGTCCAGGATTTTATACCGGATATGTGTACGGTTCTCATTAAATTGCACAGGTCATGGAAGGGTAAACTGTAAACAGGTGACTGATTTTGGCTTTTGCAATATCCGATGTAGTGACCTATGTCAAAAGCCATCTGGCTGTTTGAACAGGTACATAATTCCAAATAGTAATCCCAAAAATCAATATTCCCAGCCTCGTAGTAAATGGGTGGGTTTTCAATAGTAATGGGTAACTCTAGTATTTCTGACGCGTCTATAATATTGAGTTTTGTTTTGTGTAGTGATGTTTTGTTCATGACAGGATTTAACTGGTGTGCTCCCAAAAATAGTTTTCCAGTACGCCAGATACCCATGTCCTCTTCAATGTATGAGACTGGCCAAGGTTTAAGTGTTTTACTTAATATTTTTAGCTCGGTGATATTTAACCTTCCGGAAAAATTAATATCAGTAGGGTGAGCGGATAGAGTGATATTTTGTTTTTTTAAGAAATCGATAAGCGCTTCATCCAGGACCTCCCAAGGCCTTAGGCCTAAGCTGAAGTGATGAATATTACTGAAAGGGTGGTATTTTTCTTGCCTGAATGCGCGGGCAATACTCGCTAATTTATGGATGTCACCGCTAATACCTAGCCGCACGTCATTGGTACGCATGTGCTCACCTTCGTAGTTGTTGGAGTTATGAAATTTTACTGATTAGTTCTCCGCTACGCCCACCGACACCGGTTGTGCCTATTTCGACTATTTTGCGTGCGATCGTAGCCTCGTCTTTACGATGTAAGAGGGACTCTATGAGGTGTGTGTAGTTTGAAAATTGGGGGACAATAACTTCGATTGGAGCATGTTTTTTTGCGTGAGACAGTTCCCATAAGACGATAAATGGCATATGCCTCAAGTAAATATTCATCAGTGAAAGCTGTGCTTTCAGTGACTTGCTTTTTGACTGGGAGAGCACTCTTAGGTTGGATGAAATAGCGGCTTCTAGCTTTCCTAACCAAGGTTTTGCGAAGTCATCTATGAAAGTGGAGTAAATTTTTTTACATCGTAGTTGTCTATAAAGTCTCTGCTGAACGGAAGTTTCTCAAGGCTGAGCTTTTCACCGATGCTGTTTTCTAAATTGTGCCTGACTGGAGTTCCAGGATAAAGCATCATGATATTGAAATAGTGATCAAATGACTCGTGCTCTGTAACGCCAGCGCTGACCAGAAAGATAAGATTATCTATAATTTCTTGCTTTTTTTGGTCATGGTAAAACATTATAAAATCAAGACCGATATCAATATTGTTTTTCTGTAGAGCCTTAATGGCATCGATGTTGTTTTGCACGCTCACACGCTTGTTCATATAGTCCAGTTGAGACTGAGAACCTGCCTCTATACCCATTTCCACTAAACGTAAGCCTCGCAATACCAGTGTGGGTAACTCGTGACGTATTTTTAATAAATAACCAACTGTAGATGAGCTGCTCCAAGTGAGTGTGCCTCCTCTTAGCTTGTGTAAACCTCTGGAAAAAGCGAGCACTCTTTCTTTTTTTACAAAGAAATTGGCATCCATTATGTAGATGTGCTGAAAGTCATAGCTGTTTAATGCCTCCCCAATCCATGCGACAAGAGTCTCTGCTTCAACAGCACGCCATTTAGGACCCTCTTTATCCGCAGCAACAATTGCGCAGAAAGAACAGCTTAGTGGGCAGCCACGGCTACTGGTGAGGGCGATGGCTGTTCGCTTTTTTTTGTCGCGACGATCAGTAAAGTACAGATTTTGTAAACGTTCAGAATGGTACTCCATTAATGGATTCTCCCATTCGCTGGCCGGTAACTGTAGTTTTTTATCAAGGCTATGTTTTATCTTGCCCTTCGAGTTGATCCACACGGTGTTGGGTATTTGTTCTGCCCAATTATCGTAGTCAATTGAATTTTTTAGGGAGGGCAAGGTGTTGAAGTGTTCTATTAAAATTCGAGTTGGATGTTCGCCTTCGCCTTGAATGGCGAGTTTAAATGTATGGTGGCTTCTAATTAAAAAATCTTCTGCGGCGAGACTGATGTGCGGTCCTCCACAAAAAATGAAGCTTGCAGGTAATGATTGCTGAATTATATGTCCCCAATGGATAGCGGCACATACGTGACTGCTGTAAATTGATATGCCTATTAGATCAGGTTTCCAAGAAATGAGATCCTCTAGTTGTTCTGTGTTGGAGCTTTCTAAATTGGAATAATCAAATATTTTTATAGATTTTTTCTGCTTTATATTTTTCTTGATATAAGCTGAAATGTTTTGTAGTCCTAGTGGCATTATCCTCTGTGGCCCCTCTTCATAAGGAAGGGCAACCAGCGCTATTTTTAACTCAGGCCCACCACTGTCAGAATTGCTCGTGAATAGTTGAAAAGTCGACAATGCTCTGTTCATATGTTTTACCATCGCCATTTATAAAGGTGGCAGTAAAAAATGTTGGGTATTGATCAATAATTCGCTGAGCTTCTATCGGTTTTGCGAGAGCGTTTAAGAAAGTCTTCTTGTTTATCTTTAATAAGTGGCTGCCGTTGTGGAAAAAGCAAAACCCTAGATTAGAATACGAAAAAACATCCTTTTTTAAGGTGATGTACATCTCACATCTCCTTGAGCGAACCTTGTGAGGACAAGGTTCGCAGGGCGGTTAATTAGAACTCTGGTGATGTCTTTCCACCGACAGCATCATAGTCAGTTTCTACAAGTGCTGTAAGTGTTTCAATCTCCGAGGCTGAATCTTCGAGTATTTCAATATCATTTTCTGTGGTCATAATCGATTACTCCTTGATCAGTGGGTGAGACAGTTTTGTATCTGGTGTGCGTATTTTTTATAGTTTTCTGATTCCTCACTGTCAATTTTATTATTTTTAATGAATGCTCTTTTTGTTTTTGATTGTTGTAGGATTTTTCTGTTTTCTATGTAGGATGTTTTTGTTGAATGTGTTTTTTTTGTTTTTAATTTATTGATAGGTAAGTATTTTTTTATGAGGGTGGTGAGTGTGTATAGGCTGTTGGTCTTTAATGTTTTTCTGATAGGCGGTTTGTTTTAAAGAGAGCAGCTTGTTGGTTTGGTTTCAGGAACGGAATAATTGTAAGCCCGTCAGCCTGAGCTACAGAAACTGACGAGCTCTTTTTTGTATGATCTATTGGCTGTAAAGGCTGTTGGAATTGACAAGTCAGCCCATAGCGGGGCGTTTATGTCGTGTGATGCTGTGAGCTATCCAGCAATGAATCCACCACCGCACGGGCCATTTCGACCGAGTGCACCATCGACCAGATCAACCCGCGTTCAACGCCGCTGCCCAACTCTGTAATTTCATCACTCGTCTGCTCGGCGCATAACAGCAACAGCGACACATGCGCCAGTGCATCTTGCGCACTGATGCCGGCACGCAGGGTAAACATGGGTTGCAAAGTCGAGTCGATAGGGCCGAAGGCGCGTTGAGATGTGTTGGGCAGGGTCGAATGGATGTCGGGGGCTGGGCTTTTAAGCGCTGTGAGTATGCGGTATTGGGCGGTTTCGAGGGATTGAGTTTTAGGTAGGTCCGGGTTTGTTTTTTTCATGATACGAAAGCTCCGCTTGCTGATTATCGGGGCGTGAGTAGCATCGGACTTCCACATCCGTCCGTTGAAAGTTCAACGAAGGGCGCAGACTAAACCCCGGTTTTACAGTGGTGCAAGCGACTCACGAGCGGGGGCAATCTTCTAGGAAGTGCCCTGCATTGGGAAGAGGAAATTGCTGACGGAATGCGTCAAAAAGCCATCCCAAAACTCTGTAGGAGCGAGCTTGCCTCGCGATCTTTTGATCTTTAAAGGCAAAAAATCGCAGCCTTCGGCAGCTCCTACAAAGTGAACTGCCCCCGCCAGGCGGGCTGCTGCCAGCCCATGTTTGCGGTATACTCCCCGGCTTTGTAAAAATCGCCTACGAGTGCCGCCAGCCATGGAAATCAACCCGATCCTTAACAGCATCAAGGACCTGTCAGAGCGCTCCGAAACTATTCGGGGGTATCTTTGACTACGATCAAAAGCATGAGCGTCTGATCGAAGTCAATCGCGAGCTTGAAGATCCTAGTGTCTGGAACAACCCGACGTACGCCCAGGAGCTAGGCCGCGAACGCGCCCAGCTGGCGCAGATCGTCGAAACCCTGGATGAGATGCACTCAGGTCTGGCCGATGCCAAAGACCTGCTGTTGATGTCCGCCGAAGAAGAAGACCAGGCCGCTGTCGATGACGTCGCCGCTGAAGTCGAGCGTCTTCGCGAAGCCCTTGAAAAACTCGAATTCCGCCGCATGTTCAGCGGTGAGATGGACGCCAATAACGCTTACCTGGACATTCAGGCAGGCTCCGGCGGTACCGAAGCGCAAGACTGGGCCAATATCCTGTTGCGGATGTATCTGCGTTGGGCCGACAAGCGCGGCTTCGATGCCACCATCATGGAACTGTCTGCCGGTGAAGTCGCTGGTATCAAAGGCGCAACCGTGCATATCAAGGGTGAATACGCCTTTGGCTGGCTGCGTACCGAGATTGGCGTCCATCGTCTGGTGCGTAAAAGCCCTTACGACTCGGGCAACCGTCGTCACACCTCGTTCTCGGCTGTTTTCGTTTCGCCGGAAATCGACGACAACATCGAAATCGACATCAACCCGTCTGACCTGCGGATCGATACCTATCGTTCCTCCGGTGCGGGTGGTCAGCACGTAAACACCACTGACTCGGCCGTGCGGATTACCCACGTACCGACCAACACTGTGGTGAGCTGCCAGAACGAACGTTCCCAGCATGCGAACAAAGACACCGCCATGAAAATGTTGCGGGCCCGTCTTTATGAGCAAGAAATGCAGAAGCGCAGCGCGGCGTCCCAAGCCCTGGAAGACACCAAGAGTGACATCGGCTGGGGCCACCAGATCCGCTCGTACGTACTCGACGCTTCGCGTATCAAGGATTTGCGTACCAACATCGAGCGCAGCGATTGCGACAAAGTGCTCGACGGCGATATCGACGAATACCTGGTAGCCAGCCTGAAACAAGGGCTGTAAGTCGCGCAATAACCGTAAGTGCGCAGCCAATGCGATGCCTCAAGGCGCGCTAAAGGCCCGCCAACCCCTGCCGCAGGGCAGGGGCAACGAACCTGTGATGGAATTTTTAAGACATGAGCGACCAACAACTCGACCCCCAAGACCTGCAACAGGAAGAAAACGCCCTGATCGCCCTGCGCAAGGAAAAACTTGCAGCCGAGCGCGCTAAAGGCAACGCCTTCCCGAATGATTTTCGTCGTGAAAACTACTGCGCTGACTTGCAGAAGCAGTACGCCGACAAGACTAAGGAAGAGCTGGCTGAAGCAGCCATTCCGGTCAAGGTTGCGGGTCGCATCATGCTTAACCGTGGCGCGTTCATGGTGATTCAGGACATGACCGGTCGCATCCAGGTCTACGTCAACCGTAAAACCCTGCCAGAAGAAACCCTGGCCGCCGTGAAAACCTGGGACTTGGGCGACATCATCGCCGCTGAAGGCACCCTGGCCCGTTCCGGCAAAGGCGACCTGTACGTTGAAATGACCAACGTGCGTCTGCTGACCAAATCCCTGCGCCCGCTGCCAGACAAGCACCACGGTCTGACTGACACCGAGCAGCGCTATCGCCAGCGTTACGTTGACCTGATCGTTAACGAAGACGTGCGCCACACCTTCCGTGTGCGTTCGCAAGTGATCGCGCACATCCGCAGCTTCCTGATGGCGCGTGACTTCCTTGAAGTTGAAACGCCGATGCTGCAAACCATTCCGGGCGGCGCGGCAGCCAAACCTTTCGAAACTCACCACAACGCGCTGGACATGGAAATGTTCCTGCGTATCGCGCCTGAGCTGTACCTCAAGCGTCTGGTGGTGGGCGGCTTCGAAAAAGTGTTCGAGATCAACCGTAACTTCCGTAACGAAGGCGTGTCGACCCGTCACAACCCAGAATTCACCATGCTTGAGTTCTACCAGGCCTACGCCGATTACGAAGACAACATGGACCTCACCGAAGAGCTGTTCCGTGAACTGGCACAGCTGGTGTTGGGCAGCACCGACGTGCCGTACGGCGACAAGGTGTTCCATTTTGGTGAGCCGTTTGTGCGTCTGTCGGTCTTCGACTCGATCCTCAAGTACAACCCTGAGCTGACCGCTGCAGACCTGAACGACATCGACAAGGCGCGTGAAATCGCCAAGAAAGCCGGTGCCAAGGTGCTGGGCTTCGAAGGTCTGGGCAAGCTGCAAGTGATGATTTTCGAAGAGCTGGTCGAGCACAAGCTGGAACAGCCGCACTTCATCACCCAGTACCCGTTTGAAGTGTCGCCGCTGGCCCGTCGTAACGACGACAACCCGAACGTGACCGACCGTTTTGAGCTGTTTATCGGTGGCCGTGAAATCGCCAACGCCTACTCCGAGTTGAACGACGCGGAAGATCAGGCCGAGCGTTTCATGGCGCAGGTGGCGGACAAGGACGCCGGTGACGACGAAGCCATGCACTACGACGCCGACTTCGTGCGTGCACTGGAATACGGCATGCCGCCAACGGCGGGTGAAGGTATCGGTATCGACCGTCTGGTGATGCTGCTGACCAACTCCCCGTCGATTCGCGACGTGATCCTGTTCCCGCACATGCGCCCACAAGCGTAACGATGCCGAATAAAAAGCCGCCGATTCAAGGCGGTTTTTTATTGCCCGATGAAAGCGCATAGGGTGTAGCCGCTGCCGAAGGCTGCGATGGGTTGCGTAGCAGCCCCGGTTTCTGGCGTCAAAAGTGAAGGCCCTGCGGACCTTATCGCAGCCTTCGGCAGCGGCTACAAAGAAAATCGCGCTCTTCAATCAGGCGCACCAGCATGCCAACGGTTGACGGCGATTGTCAGTCGGATGGAATATCAGGCCCTACTCAATGAGCCCTGGCCGCTCTATAGAAGGATGCAGGCATGAAAGTGTGGCGCGTATTGCTGGTGGCATTGTCATTTTTGATGTTGAGCGGGTGCCTGGTGACGTTTAAAGACGCACCGATTGCGGCCCAGCCAGCGCCAAAACAACTGCTCGGAAGATGGACCAGCAAGGATGCCTGGGGCGAGGCGCGCAACCTGAATATCCGCGCCGTCGACAAGACGCGCTACGAAGCCGTGGTCTACCCCAAGGGCGAACCCAAGGCGCGTGATCGCTACACCTTTATCGTTGCCCGCCACGGCAGCCGCTGGTACGCCTCGGCTAATTTGCCAGCCAAACTGGGCGGTGGTTACACCCTCAATGGCTTTGAGGTGAACGACAACGGTGAGTTGGTGGTGTACGACCTGGACCTTGATCAGATCAAGCAGGCGATAGGCCAGTCGGCCTTGAACGGTGAGCCGGTCGAAACGTCTGAAGGTTCAGGCGTACAGATCAAGAGCCCATCAGCTACAGTTTTTGCATACCTCGACGATCCTGCCAATTCGGACGTCTTTGTCGAAGTGGCCCGCTATCAGCGTGCGATCAAGTAACCGCATTTAATCAAGGAGCCGCGGGTGGACGATTACCAGCGCACCATACGCACATTGTCAGACCGCATTGTGCTGGCCCAGGCGCCGATCCGCGTGCTGGATGCGGTGAAATGGGATGACAGCATCCGGCAGGGTTTTTTAAAGGCCAAAGGCAAAGAGATGCCAGCGGTCAGCCGTGACTATTACTTGTCGCGGCCGCTGTCTTTTGACTCCAGTGCGGTCAAGTCAGAGTTCCAACACATTGAGCGTGACATCACCCGGCAACTGGGGCAGTTCAACCCGGTCGGGCAGATCATGCGGCGCATGTGCAAAGAGTACCGAATGGTGGTGCGCATGCTCGAAGCACGCGGCACAGAAGACTTCGGGCTGATTTCCCAAGAGTTATACGGCGCTGCTTCCGACGCGTTCCATGCCGGTGATCCAACGCTGGCCGATCTGGGCCTGATGATGTCCGATTACCTGGACAACATCGACGGGCGTGGTGACCTCAAGGACGAAGTCAAAAATCTGACCGCCAAAGACGCGGTGAACCTGCTGCAAAGCCGGCTCAACAAGGTCTTTGGCGAGTGCGAAGAAACCATTCGGGTGTTTGAGTCGGACGGTATCGTCGCGGACGCAGCAGCCGGCGCCGACTACATCAAGATCCGCAGCGATGCGATGTTCAACGAGCGCGACGTGCGCGCCCTAGAAGTACACGAAAGGCTGGTGCACGTGGGCACCACGCTCAATGGCCAAAACCAGCCCATTTGCACCTTCCTGTCCAAAGGCCCGCCCTCATCGACCGTGACCCAGGAAGGGCTGGCGATTTTGATGGAAGTCATCACCTTCGCCTCCTACCCGAGCCGCTTGCGCAAACTAACCAACCGCACCCGCGCCATTCACATGGTGGAAGAGGGCGCGGACTTTATGCAGGTGTATCAGTTCTTCCGTGATCAGGGGTTCGAGATGCCAGAAAGCTATGGCAACGCGAGTCGGGTTTTCCGTGGCTCGGTGCCTAATGGTCTGCCATTCACCAAAGACTTGTCCTACCTCAAAGGCTTCATCATGGTTTACAACTACATTCAGTTGGCCGTGCGTAAGGGCAAGCTCGAACAAGTGCCGCTGTTGTTCTGTGGCAAGACCACGCTGGAAGACATGCGCACCTTGCGCCAGTTGGTCGATGAAGGATTAGTGGTTGCGCCTAAATACCTGCCAGACCAGTTCCGCGACATGAACGCCTTGTCGGCATGGATGTGCTTCTCCAACTTCCTCAACCACTTGAGCCTGGACCGGATCGAAGCCGACTACTCCAATATCTTGTGACAAGGCGGTCCATTCAATGAAAACCCTGGCTGCACTCTGCCTGCTGCTCGCCCTCAGCGGATGCAGCTCATTGTTGTTTTACCCCGAACCTGGCCAGCCGATTACCCCGACGGCGGCGGGCCTTGCGTACAAAGACGTCAACCTCACTGCCGCCGATGGCACGCAATTGCATGGTTGGTGGCTGCCGGCCAAGCCCGGCGTGCCGTTCAAGGGCACGGTGCTGCACCTGCATGGCAATGGCGGCAATCTGGCGTATCACTTGGGCGCGGTGGCCTGGTTGCCCGAGCAGGGCTATCAAGTGCTGATGCTCGACTATCGCGGTTATGGCCTGTCGCAGGGCAAACCGGGCTTGCCTGCGGTGTATCAGGACATCGACGCCGCCTTTGACTGGTTAGAGCAACAACCGTCCGTGCAGGGGCAGCCACTGATTGTGCTGGGGCAAAGCCTGGGCGGTGCCATGGGCGTTCATTACCTGAGCCAGCACCCGCAGCAGCGCGCCCGGCTCAAGGCCGTGGTGCTCGATGGTGTGCCTGCCAGTTACCGCGAAGTGGGGCAATTTGCCCTGAGCACGTCCTGGCTGACCTGGCCCTTGCAAGTGCCGCTGTCGTGGTTGGTGCCTGACGCAGACAGTGCGGTGTACGCCATGCCGGACATGAAAGACCTGCCCGTGCTGATTTTTCACAGCATGGACGACCCGATCGTCCCGCTGTCCAACGGTATCCGCCTGTACCAGGCCGCGCCGCCGCCCAAGGTGTTGCAACTGACCCGGGGCGGTCACGTGCAAACGTTTGGTGACCCGACCTGGCGCCAAGTGATGCTGCGTTATCTTGAAGACCCGCAACATTTCAACGGTGTGCGGCGACTGGGGGAGATCCCCAATTACTCGCCGACTAAAGCTCCCGAAACAGAGACCCCGCAATGAGTGAAGAGCGTAACGCCATCCCCCTGATCCTCACTGGCATCGGCACCATCATCGGTACGGTGGGCTGCCTGTGGTACTACGGTTACCTACACTTCGCCAAGCCTGAGGATGCGTTGCTGCTCAACGACTTCACCATGCTCAAGACCTTGCCGGGCGAGGACTACAAAGTCTCCCTGACGCCCGCCAACCAGGTGGCGCAGTGCATTGACGGGATCGTGGTGTTGTTTGATACCGAACAAAAAGGCCTGACCGGGGTGTTGGTCAATAACAAGAAACAGGCTGTGCATTGCATGGGGCAGGACACGCCGAAGCTGCAACCTTAAGAGCAAAAGCGCCCTCACCACGCCTCTCCCGCTTGTGGGCTGCTGCAGATTTTTGGCGATCTGTGAGCCTGACGCTGAATGTGAGAACACGTCGGTAGAGCTCCCTCTCCCGCGGGAGAGGGCTGGGGTGAGGGGAAAGCCATACAACAAAAAGCCCCGCCTGATCACTCAGGCGGGGCTTTCATTTAACGCTTGTCGATTTACTGGATCGAAGAGCGTGGCGCAACCGGCTGGTTGTCGTTGGAGATGGTCACTTCAACCCGGCGGTTTTGAGCGCGGCCCGAGTTGCTGCTGTTGTCAGCAACCGGGTATTCCTTGCCATAGCCCTGGGCAACGATACGCGATGGGTCTACACCGGCACGTACCAGTGCTGCTTTAACCGCGTTGGCGCGACGCTCAGACAGGTTCTGGTTGTAAGAAGCGCTGCCTTTGCTGTCGGTGTAACCCTCAACAATCACCTTGCGATCCGGGTTCTGGATCAGGTAGTTGGACAGGGTCGCGATGCTTTCGCGGCTGTTAGGCTTGAGGTTGGCCTTGTCGAAGTCAAACAGCACGTCACCGAAGGTCACCAGGGTGCCGCGATCCGTTTGCTTGGCGTTCAGGCTTTGCAGCTTTTTGATTTGCGCGTCACGGGCATCCAGCAGAGCCTGGGCACGATCGGAACCGGCGTTTTTCAGCTGGTTTTCAGCAGTACGCAGGGCGATGGTTTGCTTGGCCAGCTCAACACGCTGGTTGGTCAGGTAAGCCAGTTGGTCAACCTTGGACTCTTTTTCTTTGTCCAGGTAGGCCTTTTCAGCCTTGTCCAGCCACTCGCCAGCGTCTTTGGTTTCAAGCGCTGCAACCTTGGTCGCTTCCGGGTTGGTTTGCAGGGCCGAGTAGTTGCTCTTGGCGTTTTCCAGGTTAACGTTCGGCTGGTGCGAGCACGCGGCCAAACCAACGCTCAGGGCCAGCAGGGCAGGGATCATTACTGTATTGCGCATAATAGTTGTCCTTTCTATCTATTAGGAATGCTGTATCGCCAGTTGCGATCAAAGAGGGGCGGCTGTTATTGCAGGCCGCGCATGCCTTCCTGACGCAGTTGCTGGACGGCTTTCTGAGCATCCTGAACGGCCTTCTCGGCTTTGGCGGCCTGGGCTTTACGTTCTGCTACGCGAGCGTCCCATTCAGCTTGTTCGGACAGGCGACGGGCTTCGTCATATTTTTTGTCGTGCATGGCCAGCTCAGCTTGTTTGAGCTTGTCTTGTGCCGACTTCATTTCCACTGGAGCGTATTCGGTACCGCCAGCGCTGACGGCGTTGTTTACGGCTGACTGCGTCACAGCGTATTGCTCGGTTGGCGGGTTACCAGCACAACCGGCTAAAACGAAGCTGGCACCGATCGCCAATGCAGCCAGTTTCAGCCCGCGCAGGCGAGGAGAGGTGGTTTTGACAGTGCGGGTCATCATGGTCTTCAACTCCATTAGGGAACTCCTTAAAAACATCATCTCCATCACAACTGTCGGTTGACCTGGAGCAGTTGGACGCAGGTTCCTGCAGTGATGGTTAAAAGCTGTGACCTGAACGAAATTTGAATAGTTCAAAAAAAAAGATGGCAGTTTGCCTAAAAATTTTCTGACTGATGGGTCATAGGTTAATTAGCTGTTTAGCGCGCGCATGGCTTGCCAGCGACGCCCATTGCGACGCACTCTTGGGCCACGAACTCGCCCAGAATCTGCTGGAGAAATGGCTGATGACCGATATTGATGCACGCTTGCGCGATGATGTTCACCTGCTGGGTGAGCTGTTGGGTAATACGATTCGTGACCAATACGGCGACGCGTTTCTCGCCAAGATCGAACGCATCCGCCAGGGTGCCAAAGACGACCGGCACGGCACTCCGGGCGAAGAATTAAGCGCCATTCTCGATGCCCTCAGCGATAACGAAGTGCTGCCGGTAGCACGGGCGTTCAACCAGTTTTTGAACCTGGCCAATATCGCCGAGCAATACCAGTTGATTCACCGGCGTGGCGATGACCAGCCGCAACCGTTTGAGTCGCAAGTGCTGCCCACCTTGTTGAGCCGCTTGCTGGCCGAAGGGCATGACGCGAACTCGCTGGCGCAGCAACTCAGCGGCCTTGAGATTGAGCTGGTGCTCACGGCCCACCCGACCGAAGTCACACGCCGCACCTTGATCCAAAAGTACGACGCGATTGCCGAGCAACTGGCGGCTCAGGATCACCGGGATCTGACCTTGGCCGAGAAGTCGCGAATCGAAGAGCGCTTGCAGCGCTTGATCGCCGAAGCCTGGCACACCGAAGAAATCCGTCGTACCCGGCCTACACCCGTGGATGAGGCCAAGTGGGGTTTTGCCGTTATTGAACACTCGTTGTGGCAGGCGCTGCCCAACATGCTGCGCACCGCCGACGCGGCGTTGCACGAGGCCACCGGGCTGCATTTGCCGCTGGATTCAGCGCCCATTCGCTTTGCTTCGTGGATGGGCGGCGACCGTGATGGCAACCCCAACGTGACCGCCACGGTCACCCGCGAAGTGCTCTTGCTGGCGCGCTGGATGGCCGCCGATTTGTACCTGCGTGACATCGATAAACTCGCCGCTGACCTGTCCATGCAGCAGGCCACCGATGAATTGCTCGCGGTGGCGGGGGAGAGTGCCGAGCCGTACCGCGCGGTGCTCAAACAATTGCGGGAACGCTTGCGCATCACCCGTGCCTGGGCGCAGAGCGCCTTGCACAGCGCACAACCTGCGCCTGAAGGTGTGTTGCATGACAACCAGGACCTGCTGGCACCGTTGAAGCTGTGTTACACGTCGCTGCACGCCTGTGGCATGGGCGTGATTGCTGACGGGCCACTGCTCGATTGCCTGCGTCGGGCGGTGACCTTTGGCCTGTTCCTGGTGCGCCTGGATGTGCGTCAGGACGCGGCCCGGCACACCTCGGCCATGACTGAAATTACCGATTACCTGGGCCTTGGCCGCTATGAAGACTGGGATGAAGACGCGCGTCTGATCTTTCTGATGCGCGAATTGAACAACCGGCGCCCGCTGTTGCCGGGTTACTTCAAACCCGCCGCCGAGACGGCCGAAGTGTTGGCCACGTGCCGTGAGGTGGCAGCTGCGCCGGGGGCTTCGCTGGGCTCATACGTGATCTCCATGGCGGGTGCGGCTTCTGACGTGCTGGCGGTGCAACTGCTGCTCAAAGAGGCCGGGCTTGAGCGCCCGATGCGCGTGGTGCCACTGTTTGAAACCCTGGCCGACCTGGACAATGCCGGGCCGGTGATTGAGCGCCTGTTGCTGTTGCCGGGTTACCGCGCACGCCTGCAGGGGCCGCAGGAAGTGATGATCGGCTACTCCGACTCGGCCAAGGATGCCGGCACCACGGCAGCGGCGTGGGCGCAGTACCGGGCGCAAGAAAACCTGGTGAATATTTGCCGCGAGCAACACGTCGACCTGCTGCTGTTTCATGGCCGTGGCGGCACCGTGGGGCGTGGCGGCGGCCCGGCGCATGCGGCGATTCTGTCGCAACCGCCGGGGTCGGTGGCGGGGCGTTTCCGTACCACCGAACAGGGCGAGATGATCCGCTTTAAATTTGGCCTGCCCGACATCGCCGAGCAAAACCTCAACCTGTACCTGTCGGCGGTGCTCGAAGCCACGTTACTGCCACCGCCGCTACCTGAGCCGGGTTGGCGAGTGCTGATGGACGAACTGGCCGACGACGGGGTCAAGGCCTACCGCTCGGTGGTGCGCGACAACCCGCAGTTTGTCGAGTATTTCCGCCAGTCCACCCCGGAACAAGAGTTGGGCCGCTTGCCCTTGGGCAGTCGCCCGGCCAAGCGTCGTGCAGGCGGGATTGAAAGCTTGCGCGCCATCCCGTGGATTTTCGGCTGGACCCAAACACGCCTGATGCTGCCCGCCTGGCTCGGCTGGGAAACCGCGCTCAGCCAGGCGCTGGCGCGCGGTGAAGGAGAGCAACTGGCGCAAATGCGCGAGCAATGGCCGTTCTTCCGCACCCGCATCGACATGCTGGAGATGGTCCTGGCCAAAGCGGATGCCGACATCGCCCGGCTCTACGACGAACGTCTGGTGGCCCCTGAATTGCTGCCTTTGGGTGCGCACTTACGCGACTTATTGTCGCAGGCGTGCGAGGTGGTACTGGGTTTGACCGGGCAGTCTCAACTGATGGCGCACAGCCCGGACACGCTGGAGTTCATCCGCTTGCGCAACACCTACCTTGACCCGCTGCACTTGTTGCAGGCTGAGCTGCTGGCGCGTTCGCGACGCCAGCAAACCGATCAGGACAGCCCTCTGGAACAAGCGCTGCTGGTGACTGTGGCGGGGATCGCGGCGGGTTTGCGCAACACCGGCTAAGCTCGTTCGCTAGTCAAAAGTCGCGCCGTGGTGCCAAACATCGGGGCTTTTCGTGGCCTGATCCGGCCCCGGCGCGACACTTTTTGCCAGGGTTGCGACCTGTGACACCCGGTCGCAAGGGCTGCTTTAGCAGTGATTATTCCTACTTTGGCCCGCTTGTGTGGTCCGGAACGGCTGTGTATCTTGGTCAGCCCTTTGGCCTGTTTTGCGGCCATTACCCGATTTTGAGATTGGCCCCAAGAGGCGAGTCTGTTGTCATTTAAATAAAAAATTGAGGAGCACATCGATGCGCGTAATTCTGCTGGGAGCTCCCGGGGCCGGTAAAGGTACTCAGGCGAAGTTCATCACTGAAAAATTTGGCATCCCGCAAATCTCCACTGGCGATATGTTGCGTGCTGCGGTCAAGGCTGGCACCGAACTGGGCCAGAAAGCTAAAAGCATCATGGACAGCGGTGGTCTGGTTTCTGACGACCTGATCATCAACCTGGTCAAAGAGCGCATTGCTCAGCCAGATTGCGTCAACGGTTTCCTGTTTGACGGTTTCCCGCGCACCATCCCACAAGCTCAAGCACTGGTCGACAACGGTGTAGAGCTGGATCACGTGGTTGAAATCGCCGTAGAAGACGAAGAAATCGTTCAGCGCATCGCCGGTCGTCGCGTTCACGAAGCGTCGGGCCGCGTTTACCACATCGCGCACAACCCGCCAAAGGTTGAAGGTAAAGACGACGCGACCGGTGAAGACCTGGTGCAGCGTAAAGACGACACTGAAGAAACCGTTCGTCACCGCCTGTCGGTTTACCATTCGCAAACCAAGCCGCTGGTGGATTTCTACCAGAAGCTTGAGTCTGCCCAAGGCAAACCAAAGTACAGCCACATCGCCGGTGTTGGCTCGGTAGAATCGATCACCGCCAAGGTGCTTGCAGCCCTGAGCTGATAAGTCGATTTTGCTTGGTGACAACAGCCCGCTTGCGGGCTGTTGTTGTTTATACTGCTGCACTTTTTTCAATTTTGATTCTGACGGGAACACCGATGAGCACCTTGCTGGCCCTGGATACCGCGACTGAAGCTTGCTCTGTTGCCTTGCTACACGATGGCAAGGTCACAAGCCACTACGAGGTGATCCCGCGCCTGCATGCGCAAAAGCTGTTGCCGATGATTAAAGAGCTGCTGGCGCAGGCTGGCGTTGAGCTGTCGGCGGTCGAGGCGATTGCCTTTGGTCGCGGGCCGGGTGCGTTTACCGGTGTGCGTATTGCCATCGGCGTGGTGCAAGGCCTGGCTTTTGCCCTGGAGCGCCCGGTATTGCCGATCTCCAACCTGGCAGCATTGGCCCAGCGTGCCTATCGCGAGCACGGTGCGACCCAGGTGGCATCGGCCATTGATGCGCGCATGGACGAAGTGTATTGGGGTTGCTACCGCGAGCAGGCCGGTGAAATGCGCCTGCAAGGCGTCGAAGCGGTGTTGCCACCTGAAGCCGCCGCGTTGCCGGACGGCGCCAGCGGTGACTGGTTTGGTGCAGGCACCGGCTGGGGCTATGCCGAGCGCTTGAACGTCAAACCAACGGCGCTGGACGCTGGCATGTTGCCCCATGCTGAAGACTTGCTGACCCTGGCGCGTTTTGCCTGGGCGCGCGGCGAAGCCATCCGCGCCGACGATGCGCAGCCGGTGTACCTGCGCGACAAAGTGGCGGCAACCCGCGCTGAACGTGGCCTTATCTAGCCCAGCTATTATTGGATCGGGTTGTGGGAGCGGGCTTGCTCGCGATTGAATCGGCAAGGTGTAACAGGCATACCGCGTTGCCTGCATCGCGAGCAAGCCCGCTCCCACAGGACTATTTGCTTAGTCGGGCCAACGCCGCTAAATTGCCAATACCGCTACCGAGCTTGCACTTATGCGTATTGACGGCTTTTCCTCCCAGTCTTACCCCATCAAGCGCAAGCCGCGTAAAGGCAAAGTGCAGGTTGATGAGTCGGTAGAAGACAGCCCGGCAGACCTTGAAAACCTGCCGCAAATCACTCGCCAGGCCTCGTCGGGTGAGCGCATCAGCCAACTGCCGGTGCGTTCCCAGGACATGATTTTCCAGCGCGGGATGAGCAAAAACGCCGCCAGCGCCCTCGCCAGTTACCTGACCACCCAAGGATTTGTTGATTGGGAAATAGAAGTGATGGGGCTGGACCTGTACATTTGACGGCATGACTGACGCCCAACTGCCTTATTACCTCGGCTGCCCGTCCTGGAGTGAAAACGCCTGGCGCGAAGGCCTATACCCCCAAAATGCCCAACCCACCGAGTTTTTGAGCCTGTACGCGCAGGTGTTCAATACCGTTGAAGGCAACACCACGTTCTATGCCAGCCCCAAGCCCGCCACGGTGGCGCGTTGGGCAAGCAGCATGCCCGAACATTTTCGCTTTACGGCCAAGTTCCCACGAGAGATCAGTCACGGCGGCGATTTGCGTGAGCAAGGGCAGGCAATCGAAAGCTTCCTGCAATTGTTAAAGCCTCTGGGGCCGCGCGTGGCGCCGTTCTGGCTGCAACTGCCCGCAAGCTTCGGGCCGCAGCGTCTGGCTGAGCTGGTGAGCTTTATCGACGACCTGCAGCGGCCATTGGCCGTTGAGGTGCGTCACCCGGAGTTTTTTGCCAAGGGCGATGCCGAGCGCTTGCTCAATCGCTTATTGATGGAGCGCGGGGTCGAGCGTATTTGCCTGGACTCGCGGGCGCTGTTCAGTTGCGACTCCAGCGACCCGGCGGTGCTGCATGCCCAGTCGAAAAAGCCCAAAGTGCCGCCGCGCCCGGCAGCGTTTACCCAATGCCCGCAAGTGCGCTTTATCGGGCGCCCGGAGCTGCAGGCCAATGACCCTTACTTGAAACCCTGGGTGGAGAAAGTCGCTGGCTGGATCGAAGAAGGCCGCACGCCCTATGTGTTTCTTCACACCCCGGACAACCACCGGGCACCGGAGCTGGCACGGCGTTTTCATCAGCAATTGACTGAGCGCTTGCCGGGGCTACCCGCACTGGCCCACTTGCACACGCCGCAAACCACCGAGCAATTAGGGCTGCTTTAAGCCGCCAGGCGCAGGTTATTGACGATCAACGGGCGCGCCCAGGCGAGGTCAAAGTCCATCGCGTGCTGCTGTTCAATCAAGGTGGCGGCGTCGAATGGCTCGGCGGGTTTGTCCAGCAGGTCCATCTCGAATTCGGCAATGGGTAAGTGCAAAGGCCGAGGCTCAGGCGCCGGGCCCGGCTCGGGCAACGGGTGACCTTGGGCCATGACCAATGGACGAACCCAGGCGTCGTTGAACGCCTGCTGGTGCTGTTGTTCGGCGATGACATCCGGCGGGAAGGGCAGCGCGGTGGGCGGCAGCAAATCCAGCTCGAACTCAGCGATTGGCAAGAACAACGCTTCGGGCGGTTTGATCTCGGTGTCCTGCACGTCGCAATGGCGCTGGGTCACGATGGCGCTCAGGACATCATTGCCGCCGCAGGGCTCGGTATTCTCGTCCGCCGCCGCGAGGGGCATCTCGATGGCCGGGAATTCATCCGTCGCCGACTGCTCTGCCATGGCCTGGGCATAGAAGTCCTTCCACAGGTGATTGACGCTGCCTGTGACTTGCGAATTGTGTCCGCCAAAGTCGCCAATGGGGGCGATAAAGCCGATGGATGCGGAATGAATGTCTGACATAGCTCTCGGTCGACGCCCAGCTCTGGCAAAATGCCGGATATTTCATTTATCGGCAGCGTTTGCCGATCATTAAATTTTTGAGCGTGTTTTAAATGATTGAGCAAGCAGCGGGCAGTCGTATCAAAGTCGAAGCGTTGGACGAGGCTTATCAGGCCCTGGCCGAGCAATGGGCTGAGCGCCTGGGGCTGCCGTTGGACGAGCCGCAGGCTGACTTTGCCTTGCAGATCGGCGACCAGGGTTTGCAGTTGCAACAGCTGGGCCCTGATGCCCCCGGCCCGGTGCGGGTCGATTTTGTTGAAGGTGGCGCAGCCCACCGGCGTTTGTTTGGTGGCGGCACCGGGCAAATGATCGCCAAGGCCGTGGGGATTCAACAGGGCGTGCGCCCGCGCGTGCTGGACGCCACGGCGGGGCTGGGCAAGGACGCATTCGTGCTGGCGAGCCTGGGCTGCGAGATGAGCCTGATCGAACGCCAGCCCTTGATCGGCGCCTTGCTGGAAGACGGTTTGGCCCGTGGCCTGGACGACGTTGAAGTGGCGCCAATCGTGTCGCGCATGCACTTGCTCAAAGGCAACTCGATTGAAGTGATGCGTAACTGGGAGGGAGAGCCGCCACAGGTGATCTACCTCGACCCGATGTTTCCGCACCGAGAGAAAACCGCCCTGGTGAAGAAAGAAATGCGCCTGTTCCGCCCGTTAGTAGGGGATGACAACGACGCACCGGCCTTGCTTGAGGCAGCGTTGGCACTGGCCACCCACCGCGTGGTGGTCAAACGCCCGCGCAAGGCTCCGTGCATTGCCGGGCCCAAGCCGAGCCACGCGCTGGACGGCAAATCGAGCCGTTACGACATCTACCCGAAGAAGGCATTGAAGCCTTAAGCAGAATCAAAAGCCCCTCTCCCTAGCCCTCTCCCGGAGGGAGAGGGAACTGACCGCATGCAGGCGCAAGATCACCGATGATCAGCTCCCTCTCCCTCCGGGAGTGTATGGACCGGGGACATCGCGAACACTTTGTTCGGAGACATAGCGAACAGTTAACGAAGCTTTTTCCCTGATATT
>NZ_JBEOPQ010000028.1:0-59198 GCF_040310285.1 Pseudomonas sp. HY2-MNA-CIBAN-0224
GGAACCGATTGGGGGATGCTGAAGATACTCGCTGTCCTGTTTGCTGCGCGACAGCGCGGCGTCGAAGACGGGGCGGCAACTCCTACGCGTTTACGGCGTTTGTGTGCGCCCATACACGTCATTGAAGCGCACGATGTCGTCTTCCCCTACGTAGTCCCCGCATTGCACTTCGATCATCACCAACTCAACGTCGGTTGGATTCACCAGGCGGTGCGCGCGGCCGGCTTTGATATACGTCGATTCATTGCTGCCCAACACAAACTGCTGGTCGCCATTGGTGACCTGCGCGGTGCCGCTGACGACGATCCAGTGTTCGCTGCGATGGCGGTGCATCTGCAATGACAAGGCACCTTGCGGTTTGACCACGATGCGTTTGAGTTTGAACCCGGGGCCTTCCTCCAGCACGGTGTAGTTGCCCCAGGGCCGTGTCACGCTGCGGTGCAGGCGATACGTATCGTGGCCTTGTTGCTTGAGCGCCTGAGCGATGTATTTAACATCCTGGCTGCGGGTCGCATCGGCGATCAGCAGGGCATCGGCGGTGTCGATGATGATCAAATCCTTGAGGCCCACCCCGCCGACCAGCCGCTTAGGCGAATCGATGTAACAACCCTGTACATCGTGCAGCACGGTTTGCCCGGTGCACTGGTTGCCATCGGCATCGGCGGGGCTCAATTCACGCACTGCCTGCCAACTGCCAATGTCACTCCAGCCGAGTTGGCAGGGCACGACGGCGACTTTTTTCGAGAGTTCCATCAACGCATAGTCAATGGAAATATCGGCCGCCTGAGCGAAGGTCTGGCTGTCGAGTTCGCGATGGCGTTGCTGCGGGCCTTCAAAAACCGGGCTGTGCTCAAGGCACAGGCTCACGGCCTGGAGGATCTGCGGCGCATGTTGCGCAAGCTCTTGCAGCAGGCTGTCGACGCGCATGCAGAACATTCCGCTGTTCCACAGGTGCAGGCCGTCCTCCAGGTACTGCTGAGCGGTGGCCGCATCCGGTTTTTCAATGAAGCGCGCCACGGCACACCCGTCGCCTTTTTCGATGTAGCCAAACCCCGTCTCGGCCCTGGTCGGCTGAATACCGAACGTCACCAGCCAGCCCTGATCGGCCAACTGCCGGGCGCTGTCGACGGCCTGCTGGAAGGCCGCGATGTCGCTGATCAGATGATCGGCCGGCAGCACGAGCAGGTGCGCATCTGCGCCGTAACGTTGGGCCACGTGCAGCGCGGCAGCGGCGATGGCGGGGGCGGTGTTGCGGCCGAAGGGCTCAAGGATGAAGTCCAGCGCGACGTCGTCCGCCGGGTGCTGGCGATAGTCGTCAAGCGTACGGAAATACACGTCGCGGTTGGTCACGGTCAGCAACTGGCTCACACCCGGCAAGCCGGTGGCGCGTTGAAAGGTCTTTTGCAGCAGGCTCTGGCCATCGGGCAGGCGCATGAAGGGCTTGGGCATGGCTTCACGCGACACCGGCCACAGTCGGGTGCCCGCGCCACCGGCGATGATGCAGGGAATGAGTGGGCTCATTCAGAACGCCTCCAGAGGCAATGGGCTGCGGTTGGGGGGTGAAGTCTGACGGGTTCTGGCGGTTTGATCGACCCGTTGACGGCCCTGAAAGGTTTTTTTGCAAATAAACCGCCTGAGTTGGGCCTTTCTTGATCGGTTGTTGTCCAACCCTACGGACTGACCAGGAGATGCGGCATGAGTGCAGGAAAGGCATTTTTAATTTTGCACGGCAAGCAAGCCATGAACGAAGACGTTCGGGCTGCTGTCGAGCAGCAACGTGCAGGCGGGCGCGAGCTGACGGTGCGCCTTACGTGGGAAGCCGGGGACGCGCAGCGTCTGGTGGGCGAAGCGCTTGAGGCCGGTTACGAGCAGTTGATTGCAGGTGGGGGTGACGGCACGTTGCGTGATGTGGCCGAAGCAATGGCACAGGCGCAGACCACCGCCAGCCTGGTGCTGTTGCCGTTGGGCACGGCCAATGACTTTGCCCGTGCGGCGGGGGTGCCGCTGGAACCCGGCCCGGCCTTGGGGCTGCTGGACGTACCGGCCCGGCAGATCGATTTGGGTGAAGTCGGCGGGCAGTATTTTTTGAACATGGCCACGGGCGGCTTTGGTAGCCAGGTCACCGCCAATACCTCAGAAGACTTGAAAAAAGTCATCGGCGGCGCGGCTTACCTGTTTACCGGGCTTTCGCGTTTCAGTGAGTTGCAGGCGGCCTACGCCGAGCTGCAAGGCCCTGATTTTCAGTGGCAAGGCCAATTGTTGGCGCTGGGCATTGGCAATGGCCGCCAAGCGGGCGGTGGGCACGAGTTGTGCCCGCAGGCATTGGCCGATGATGGCCTGCTGGACGTGAGTATCCTGCCCGCGCCACAAGAGGTGGTGGGTACGGTGAAAAACCTCATGGCGGGTGGCTGGGGGCTGGATAACCTGTTTGTCCGGGCGCGCCTGCCATGGGTAGAGATCAAGGCCGCGCAAGGGCTGGCGCTTAACCTGGATGGCGAGCCGCTAACCGGCGAGAGCTTGCGCTTCAGCGCACACAAAGGCGCGTTGCGCGTGCATTTGCCGCAAAACTCACCGCTGTTGAGTTCCTAAAAGCGCCAGATGTCATCTGGCCATTATTTTTAGGGTGTGAGGGTAGGGAAGGGTCAAGAATCGACGTGTCGTGTCGATAGCCTAGGACTTTTCGCACACACGCCCAGGAAATATCTATGGCCGGCATTCTCGACACGGTAGACCAGCGCACACAGTTGGTCGGTGAAAACCGACTGGAACTTCTGATGTTTCGCCTTGCAGGGCGGCAGTTGTTCGCAATCAACGTGTTCAAGGTGCAAGAAGTGTTGCAACTGCCCAAGTTGACCCTGATGCCCCATCGCCATCGGCATGTGTGCGGGGTCATCAACTTGCGCGGCAAGACCCTGCCCGTCATCGACCTCTCCCAGGCCATCGGCATGCGTCCGGTGGTTCCGGGGCCCGACAGCACGATCATCGTCACCGAGTACAACCGCTCGATTCAGGCCTTTCTGGTGGGCAGTGTGGACCGGATCGTCAACATGAACTGGGAAGCCATCCTGCCGCCGCCCGCCAGCGCCGGACGCCACCATTATTTGACCGCCATCAGCAAGGTTGACGAGCAACTGGTGGAAATCATCGACGTGGAAAAGGTCTTGGCCGAGATCGTGCCGTACAACGCCAAAGTCTCCCCCGACAAGCTGGCCGACCCGGTGCTGGAGCGGGCGCGGGGCCGTGAAGTGCTGCTGGTCGATGATTCCAGTGTGGCCTTGGCGCAGTTGCGGGAAACGTTGTCGCAGTTGGGGATCAAAATGCATGTCGCCAGCGACGGCCTCAAAGCCTTCAACATGCTCAAGGCCTGGGCCGATTCCGGGCAGGTCATGACCGACAAGCTGCTAATGGTGTTCACCGACGCGGAAATGCCTGAAATGGATGGTTACCGTTTAACCACAGAAATTCGTAACGATCCTCGTCTGCGCAGCTTGTATGTGGTACTTCACACTTCCTTGTCCGGCAGCTTCAACGAGTCGATGGTGAAGAAGGTGGGGTGTGACAACTTTCTCTCCAAATTCCAGCCGGATAAATTGGTGGAGGTCGTTCGTCAGCGCTTGATGCTGGACGAAGTGCCTGCCTGATCCTGCCCCAGTGGGGGGATCTTTGCAGGCCCTAAGGCTTCTATACTGTGGCTTTTTTACCTTGCAGGGATCTGACCCATGCTTCGTCTGAGTGCGCTGTATCGCTTCCCACTGAAATCCGGCAAAGGCGAAAGCCTGCCGCAAGCCCGATTGGACAAGCTGGGGCTGGTCGGTGATCGACGCTGGATGCTCGTGGACGAAGCGAGCGGGCGATTCCTGACGCAGCGCACAGAGCCTAAAATGAGCCAGCTGTCGGCCCTGTGGAATGGCGCGGGCGGCCTGACCTTGAGTGCTCAGGGCTTTTCGCCTCTGGAGGTGGCGTTGCCTGACCCGGACGATAATCTGCGCGGTGTGACCATTTGGCGCGACACCTTGCGCGTGCCGGATGCTGGGGATGAGGCGGCGCAGTGGTTAAGCGGCTTTATCGACAAGCCGGTGCGCCTGGTACATGTGCCGCTTGAGCGCGCGCGCATGACAGAGTCGGGCTACGGGCAGGATGATGACAAAGTGGCGTTCGCCGATGGCTACCCCTTGCTGTTGATCGGTCAGGCCTCGCTGGATGACCTTTCGCAGAAAGTAGGGCGTTCGCTGGAGATGCTGCGCTTTCGCCCCAACCTGGTGATTGAAGGCAGCGAAGCGTTTGCCGAAGACGGCTGGAAGCGCATCCGCATTGGCGATGTTGAGTTTCGAGTGGTCAAGCCGTGCTCGCGTTGCATCCTCACCACGATCGACCCGCAGACCGGCGAGCGGGACGCCAATCGTGAACCCTTCGCGACCTTGAACAACTATCGCAAACAGGAAGGTGGCGCGATGTTTGGGCAAAACCTGGTTAACGACAGCGAAGGCGTGCTGGAAGTCGGCATGCCAGTCAGCATTCTGGAATAACTGCAGTAGCGAGCTTGCCTCGCGATCTTTTGACCTTGAAAAGATCGCGAGACGAGCTCGCTCCTACAGGGTTTCGTCAATTATTGATCATCAAAATACCGCTCATGCCAGTCCACCAGCGGCTGTGGCACGTTGAGCTTCTGCCCGTAGATCACCGAATAAGACAACACGTTCTGCACGTATTGGCGGGTTTCGTCGAACGGGATGCTTTCAATCCACACGTCAAAGCCCAAATGGTTCGCGCCTTTCAACCACTGACGCACCCGGCCCGGGCCTGCGTTGTAGGCCGCTGAGGCGAGCACGCGGTTGCCATTGAACTGGCCGTGTACCTGGCTCAAGTAAGCGGCGCCCAACTGGATGTTTTTGTCCGGGTCCAGCACTTGCTGTGGCGAGGCCAGCGGGATGCTGAATTTGCGGGCAGTCTCTTTGGCGGTGGCGGGCATCAATTGCATCAAGCCGCTGGCGCCCACGCCGGAACGGGCATCATCCATAAAGGCGCTTTCCTGACGGGTAATGGCGAATACCCAACTTGAATGCAGGCCACGGACTTTAGCTTCGCGTACCAGGGTGTCGCGGTGCGCCATCGGGAAGCGAATGTCCAGATCGTCCCAATACTGCGCCTGACTGATGGTACGAATGGCCGGGAAATACCACTTGAGGTCGTAAGCCAGCTTGGCCTGGGCGACCATCTCGTCACGGTTGAAGTGACGGCTGACGTAGTACCACTCACGCCGACCATCCACCACCTGGCCCCGGGCGTGGAACTCCAGGGCGCGCTGAATACCCGGTGTGTTGCGTACCTTGTTGACCAGTTGCGGGCTGAGCACCAGCGGCTTGTTGTTGAGCTTGTAAGGCGTTTGCGCCCGATCGGCAGCCAGGAAGCCGTAGAAGTCACGTTCCTTGGCGACATTCTTGAGCAGCACCAGCGCTTGCGGGTTTTTCGGCTCGGCCAGCTCCAGGCTTCGGGCCTGCCAGTAGCGCCAGCGGTTAGTGGTTGCGAGGTCTTGCGGCAGTTTTTTGGTCAACTGATACGCGTCTTCCCAGCGCGCCAGGCGCAACAGCAGGCGCAGGCGCCATTCGGTGACGGTGTTGTCACGCAGCTCCGGGTCGTACTGGGTCATGATGGCCAGGCCGCGGCTGTCGTAACGACGGGCGAACGTCAGGCCGATTTCCCGGGCAATTGACACTTTTTCGTCACGGGAAAAGTGCATGTTATTGGCATAGGTGTCGAGCAGCGACGCGGCTTTTTCCGGGTCCTGGCGGGCGAGGCGGCGCAAGCCCAGGCCGACCGCATCCGACATGGCTTCGCTGGCTGGCAGGAACACCGATGGCTGGCTGAGCATGTCGGGCTTTTGGGCCACGGCGATCATCAGTTTGGCTTGCGGGCCCAGTGTGGTCAGCCCGCTGGCCAGTGAGGTGGCCAGCGCATAGTTGCGTGCTTCGGCGGCGAGTTTGACCCGCTGCCAGCGCTTTTGCTCGGTCAACTGGCCTTCTGCTGCCCATTGCCCGAACAGGGCGTCGCACGCGGTAGGTTGAGCTTTGCCCACCAGCCAGAGTTTTTCGGCGCTGGCATAGCCTTCAGCCTTGAGGTTGTGGCTGATCTGGTATTGGCCATTGAGGCAGTCCAGCTCGGTGAAATTGAGCTTGGGGTCGTAATATTTGACGAAGGTTGCCCAGTCGCCACGCTCGGCCAGCCAGCGTAACCAGCGCAATCTCATCCAGTTGGATTGTGGCAGATCGCCATGCTCGGCCAAAAACTGTTCGATTTCGGCGTTACTCGCAGATTTCAGGCGTGCTGTCAGCTCGTCGTAGGCCAGATAAGGGGTCAACGGGTACGTGCGCAGGGCGGCAGCATTTTGAAAATAAGGGCCGGAGTCACCTTTGGCCAAGGCGCGCTTGGCGTCATCGTACAGTTGCCGTTGTTGGGTCAGGTCTGCAGCCAGCGTGGATTGCACGGCGCAGGTAGAGAGCAGCAGGCAGGATAAAAAGTTGAAAAGACGACTGCGCATGAGGCTTCCGTACAGATTGAAAACACGACACGTGCAGCGCTCGGCTGCACAGACTGTGTCGTAGCTTAGCCTTTTGCCGGCAACCCGTGAAAGCCTTGGCGGCTAACCGGTGCATCTTGTTCAGAAATGATCGGTAGACGCGCCCGTACACGAAATACCCGGCCGCCTGCGGGCTCAAATCAGGTAGAATGCGCGCCCAGTTTTTGGAGAAGCTCATGACCCTGCTCAAATTCAGCGATGTGTCCCTTGCTTTCGGCTCTACGCCGTTGTTGGACAAGGTGTCCTGGCAGATCGCCCGTGGAGAGCGGGTGTGCATCATCGGCCGCAACGGCACCGGCAAGTCCAGCATGATGAAGCTGGTTAAAGGTGATCAAAAGCCTGACGACGGCTCTGTCTGGCGCGCACCCGGGCTCAAGATTGGCGAATTGCCGCAAGAGTTGCCGGTAGCCGACGGACGGACAGTGTTCGACGTAGTGGCTCAAGGTCTGGACGGTGTCGGCGAATTGCTGGCCCAGTACCATCACCTTAGCCAGAACATCGTCACCGATGCCGACCTGGACAAACTGATGCACGTCCAGCAAGACCTTGAAGCCCGTGATGGCTGGCGCTTGCAGCAATTGGTCGACAGCACCCTGAGCCGCCTGCAGTTGCCGGCTGACAAAACCCTCGCCGAGTTGTCGGGTGGCTGGCGTCGTCGCGTCCTGCTGGCGCAAGCACTGGTTTCCGAGCCGGACTTGCTGCTGCTCGACGAACCGACCAACCACTTGGACATCGGCGCAATTGCCTGGCTGGAAGAGGCCTTGAAGGACTTCCAGGGCGCTGTGCTGTTCATCACCCACGACCGTTCCTTCTTGCAGAACCTGGCAACCCGGATTCTGGAGCTGGACCGTGGTGGCCTGATCGACTGGAACGGCGACTACGCCAGCTTCCTGGTGCACAAAGAAGCCACCCTGGCCGCAGAAGAAACCGCCAACGCGCTGTTCGACAAGCGTCTGGCTCAGGAAGAAGTGTGGATCCGTCAGGGCATCAAGGCCCGTCGTACCCGTAACGAAGGCCGTGTTCGTGCCTTGAAAGCCTTGCGTGTAGAGCGCAGCGAGCGTCGTGAGCGCACCGGCAAGGCCAACATTCAGCTCGATACCGCTGAAAAGTCCGGCAAACAAGTGATGGTGCTGGAAAACGTCAGCTTTGCTCACCCGGGCGGCCCGTTCCTGGTCAAAGACTTCTCGATGGTCCTGCAGCGCGGCGACCGCATTGGTCTGCTGGGCGCTAACGGTACCGGCAAGACCACGCTGCTCAAGCTGATGCTGGGCGGCCTGCAACCCACCGACGGCAAAGTGGAAGAGGGCACGCGTATCGACGTGGCGTACTTCGACCAATTGCGCCACCAGTTGGACCTGGAAAAGACCGTGATCGACAACGTGGCTGAAGGCCGCGATTTTATCGACATCGACGGTCAAAGCCGCCACGTCCTCAGCTATCTGGGTGACTTCCTGTTCAGCCCGCAGCGTGCCCGCACGCCGGTCAAGGCGCTGTCGGGTGGTGAGCGTGCGCGTCTGTTGCTGGCCAAGTTGTTCAGCAAACCGGCCAACTTGCTGGTACTCGACGAACCGACCAACGACCTGGACGTAGAAACCCTCGAGTTGCTCGAAGAAGTGTTGTTGACCTTCCAGGGCACTGTGCTGATGGTCAGCCACGACCGGGCATTCCTCGACAACGTGGTCACCAGCACGCTGGTCTTCGAAGGTGAAGGCAAGGTACGTGAATACGTGGGTGGTTATCAGGACTGGCTGCGTCAGGGCGGTTCGCCGCGTCTGCTGGGCGTCACCGAAAGCAAGTCGGGCAAGGCTGACTTGAATTCGGCGGTGGTCACCGCGGCACCGGCACCGGCCGCTGCACAGCCTGCACCTGCGGCGAAAAAGAAGCTCAGCTACAAGCTTCAGCGTGAGCTGGAAGCGTTGCCGGGCGACATCGATGCCAAAGAACAGGCTATTGCGGCTGTCGAGGCTGAAATGGCCGAAGCTGGCTTCTATCAGCGTCCTGCTGCTGAAACCGCTGCTGTGATTGCCAAGCTGGAGAAGCTGCAAGCCGAGCTTGATCAATTGGTTGAGCGTTGGGCCGAGCTGGATGCCTGAGTGACGGTGCGTTGAAACAAAAAGCCCGGCCCTTTAATCAGGGGCCGGGCTTTTTGTTGGGCGCAAGGCGGGCCTTACTCGGGTTTCTTCAGGCTCACGGCCAGTACGTCGCACGGTGCACCGTGCAGTACGTCGTTGGCCGTAGAGCCCAGCAACAGCGCCAGACCGTGGCGGCCATGGCTGCCGACGACGATCAGTTCGCAGCCGTGCTCTTTGGCAAAGCCGTGGATTTCCTGGCGTGGCTGGCCGTATTTGAGGTGGCAGTTGTCTTTGGACAGTTGCGGGTAGATGTCGATCAGGCGCTCAAGGCGCGCCTTGGCCTGGTCGAACTGCTGTTGCTGAAGCTGTGACAGGTCCATGGGGACGTCACCACCAAAGGCCATCGCCATGGGCTCGACGATATGGATGAGCGACAGTTTTGCATTGTTCGCTTCAGCGCTGGCGCTGGCGCGATAGATTACGGGGTCGCATTCTTCGGTCAGGTCGACGGCAACTAAAATATGCTTGTAGGGCATCGGCGAGGTCATGTGAAGCGTTCCTGTAAGGGAGATTAATGATGAGTATGGCCCGTTTATTGAGGCGTGTTATGGATCGGGATCAACTCGTTTATAAAGTGATGAGAGTAGAAATATGACGGTATGGATCGTGGTGTCAATCCTGGTGCTGGTTCTGAGCCCTTTGGCCTGGCTGCGACCTTCGCGGCGCCAGAGTGGTCGCATGGCATTGCGCATGGAAGCCCGGCGCATGGGGTTGGCAATGCAACTGGCGAGCCAGGAATGGCCGCACTGGCTTGAACCTGAGCCGCCGGGCTCGTGTGCGCAGTTTCATCGTCCGCGTCGGGGTACTAAGCCTGAAGTCTGGTGCTATTGGCAATCAGCGCCGGGAATATGGGTCAATCAGTGGCGTGAAGTCTGCACGGATGAGCGCTTGCTGACCCAGTTCAACAAATTACCGGCCAACGTGTACAAAGTTGAAGCCGGGCCACAGATGATTGCCTTGTACTGGGGCGAAAAAGGCGAGCCAGACGTCCTGCAAGCCATTGATCAAGTGCTTAAAGCACTGGCGTAAGTCGCTTTCTACCTTGCCTCGGACCGTAGGAGCTGCCGCAGGCTGCGATCTTTAAAATCTAAAGATCGCAGCCTGCGGCAGCTCCTACCGTTGATTCTTCCTGCCGGTAAAAACCCGCGCCGCACTCAGCCAAACCCTGTCTATCCTTGTCTGCTCTTGCGCGGGTTTTAAATCTGACTGGTGAGTCGTTTTGTCATCCTTGTTTTGGACAATTGACAATCGTTGGCTTTTCCGTGAAGGTGTCGACACCCAAATCAAACGGGCGTATGAATCGGGTGTTTGTCTTGTCAGACGATGCTCGCAGAATCCCGACTATCGCGTTGGCGGGTGTGCCTGGCGGATTGGCATCAGCATTGACACAACGGTCAATGACAGCCAGACGCTAGCGTCCGACGTGTACTGTTCAGCTTCCATATCGTGGAGATCAGTTGATGATTTACGAAGGTAAAGCCATCACGGTTACGGCTCTTGAAAGTGGCATCGTCGAACTCAAGTTCGATCTCAAGGGTGAGTCCGTCAACAAGTTCAACCGTCTAACCCTGAATGAATTGCGTCAGGCAGTGGATGCGATCAAGGCAGATGCTTCGGTCAAGGGTGTCATCGTTTCCAGTGGCAAAGACGTCTTCATCGTCGGCGCTGACATCACCGAATTCGTCGAAAACTTCAAGTTGCCGGATGCCGAGCTGATCGCGGGCAACCTCGAAGCCAACAAAATCTTCAGTGATTTCGAAGACCTCAATGTCCCGACTGTTGCCGTGATCAATGGCATAGCGTTGGGTGGCGGTCTGGAAATGTGCCTGGCTGCGGACTTCCGCGTCATGGCCGACAGCGCCAAGATCGGCCTGCCAGAAGTCAAGCTGGGCATCTACCCGGGCTTCGGCGGCACCGTCCGTCTGCCACGTCTGATCGGCGTTGATAACGCAGTTGAGTGGATCGCCTCGGGTAAAGAAAACCGTGCCGAAGACGCGCTGAAAGTCAGCGCGGTTGATGTCGTGGTGCCGGTTGCCAAGCTGACAGACGCTGCACTGGACGTGATCAAGCGCGCCATCAGCGGCGAACTGGATTACAAGGCCAAGCGCCAGCCAAAGCTTGAAAAACTCAAGCTGAACGCGATTGAACAAATGATGGCTTTCGAAACCGCCAAAGGTTTCGTTGCAGGCCAGGCTGGCCCGAACTACCCGGCGCCGGTTGAAGCGATCAAGACCATCCAGAAAGCCGCGAACTTCGGTCGCGACAAAGCGCTGGAAGTGGAAGCGGCAGGCTTTGCCAAACTGGCCAAAACCTCGGCTTCGAATGCCTTGATCGGCTTGTTCCTGAACGATCAGGAACTGAAGAAAAAAGCCAAGATCTACGACAAGATCGCCAAAGACGTGAAGCAGGCCGCCGTTCTTGGTGCCGGCATCATGGGTGGCGGTATTGCCTATCAGTCGGCTTCCAAAGGTACGCCGATCCTGATGAAGGACATCAACGAGCACGGCATCGAGCAAGGTCTGGCAGAAGCCGCCAAGCTGCTGGTGGGCCGCGTTGATAAAGGTCGCATGACCCCGGCCAAAATGGCTGAAATCCTTAACGGTATTCGTCCTACCTTGTCTTACGGTGATTTCGGCAACGTCGACCTGGTGGTCGAAGCCGTTGTTGAAAACCCTAAGGTCAAGCAAGCGGTATTGGCTGAAGTGGAAAACCACGTGCGTGAAGACGCCATTCTGGCGTCCAACACCTCGACCATTTCCATCAGTCTGCTGGCCAAGGCGCTCAAGCGTCCTGAAAACTTTGTCGGCATGCACTTCTTTAACCCGGTGCACATGATGCCGCTGGTTGAAGTAATCCGTGGCGAGAAGTCCAGTGATCTGGCGGTTGCCACCACGGTTGCCTACGCCAAGAAAATGGGCAAGAACCCGATCGTGGTCAACGACTGCCCGGGCTTCCTGGTCAACCGCGTCCTGTTCCCGTACTTCGGCGGTTTCGCCAAGCTGGTCAGCGCCGGTGTCGACTTTGTGCGTATCGACAAAGTGATGGAAAAATTCGGCTGGCCGATGGGCCCTGCCTACCTGATGGACGTGGTCGGTATCGACACCGGTCACCACGGCCGTGACGTAATGGCTGAAGGCTTCCCGGATCGCATGAAAGACGACCGTCGTTCGGCAGTCGATGCGCTGTACGAAGCCAACCGCCTGGGTCAGAAAAACGGCAAAGGTTTCTACGCCTACGAGGCGGACAAGAAAGGCAAGCAGAAGAAAGTCGTGGATTCGAGCGTGCTTGAAGTGCTCAAGCCGGTTGTCTACGAGCAGCGCGACGTCACCGACGAAGACATCATCAACTGGATGATGATCCCGCTGTGTCTGGAAACCGTGCGTTGCCTGGAAGACGGCATCGTTGAAACGGCAGCCGAGGCCGACATGGGCCTGGTCTATGGCATTGGCTTCCCGCTGTTCCGTGGCGGCGCGCTGCGCTACATCGACTCGATCGGTGTGGCAGAGTTCGTAGCCCTGGCTGATCAGTACGCTGAACTGGGCGCGCTGTACCACCCGACTGCGAAGCTGCGTGAAATGGCCAAAAACGGTCAGAGCTTCTTCGGTTAAGCGCCCCATTAGAGTGAGAGTGAAATTATGAGCTTGAATCCTAGAGACGTGGTGATTGTCGACTTCGGTCGCACCCCGATGGGCCGCTCCAAGGGTGGCATGCACCGCAACACCCGCGCCGAAGACATGTCGGCGCACCTGATCAGCAAAGTGCTGGAGCGCAACAGCAAAGTTGACCCGGCTGAAGTCGAAGACGTGATCTGGGGCTGTGTTAACCAGACCCTGGAGCAAGGCTGGAACATCGCGCGCATGGCGTCGCTGATGACCCAGATCCCGCACACGTCGGCGGCACAAACCGTGAGCCGTCTGTGCGGCTCGTCCATGAGCGCACTGCACACTGCCGCACAAGCCATCATGACCGGCAACGGTGACGTGTTTGTCGTGGGCGGCGTCGAGCACATGGGCCACGTGAGCATGATGCACGGCGTTGATCCTAACCCGCACATGTCGCTGTACGCGGCAAAAGCGTCGGGCATGATGGGCCTGACCGCTGAAATGCTGGGCAAGATGCACGGCATCACCCGTGAGCAACAGGATGCCTTTGGCGTGCGTTCGCATCAGTTGGCCCACAAGGCAACGATTGAAGGCAAGTTCAAGGATGAAATCATCCCGATGCAGGGGTATGACGAAAACGGCTTCCTGAAAGTTTTCGACTACGATGAAACTATCCGTCCGGAAACGACCCTGGAAAGCCTGGCCGCCTTGAAGCCAGCCTTTAACCCTAAAGGCGGGACCGTGACTGCGGGCACTTCGTCGCAGATCACCGACGGTGCTTCGTGCATGATCGTCATGTCCGCCCAGCGCGCCAAAGATCTGGGTCTGGAGCCGTTGGCCGTGATCCGTTCGATGGCACTGGCAGGTGTGGACCCGGCAATCATGGGCTATGGTCCAGTACCGGCAACACAAAAAGCATTGAAGCGTGCAGGCTTGAATATGGCCGATATCGACTTCATTGAGCTCAACGAAGCCTTCGCTGCACAGGCCCTGCCAGTGCTGAAAGATTTGAAAGTGCTCGACAAGATGAATGAGAAGGTTAACCTGCACGGCGGTGCAATTGCTCTGGGCCATCCATTTGGATGCTCGGGTGCTCGCATCTCCGGCACTTTGCTCAATGTGATGAAGCAAAATGGCGGCACTTTCGGGTTGTCCACCATGTGCATTGGTCTTGGCCAGGGCATTGCCACTGTCTTCGAACGCGTTTAAAGCGTTGCGTTGATGGAAGCCGGGGCCATGTGCCCCGGTTTTTGTTTTTAGGCTTTTTTTTATTTTTTCTTGCAGGGGGCCGCAACATGCCGCTACAACCTGGGCTCTATCAGCATTACAAAGGGCCGCAATATCGGGTATTCAATGTGGCTCGCCACTCTGAAACCGAAGAGGAAGTGGTGTTTTACCAAGCCCTGTATGGCGATTTCGGCTTTTGGGTTCGCCCGCTGAGCATGTTCCTTGAGACGGTCATCGTTGACGGTGAGCAAGTCCCGCGTTTTGCCTTGATTGAGGCTGAGCCGAGCATTTTTTCCCGGCCATGAGGCCTGGTCGCGCAGAACCCTGTGCTTGACCTCACCTTGTAGCCACTATATATAGCGGTGCCGCGTCAGGCGCTCACCGCCTTTCACTTCTAGAATTCAGGAATTTTCTGATCCATGGGCAAATCGCTGGTCATTGTGGAATCCCCGGCTAAGGCCAAGACCATCAACAAGTACTTGGGCAACGAGTACGTGGTGAAGTCGAGTATCGGCCATATCCGAGACCTGCCCACCAGCGGTTCGGCTAGCGCCAGTAAAGAACCTGCTGCCAAGCGTGGCAAGGCAGCGGCGGGCGAAGCGCCGGCCCTGTCGCCTAAAGAGAAAGCTCAAAAGCAGCTGATCTCGCGCATGGGGGTCGATCCCGAGCATGGCTGGAAAGCCAAGTACGAGATCCTGCCCGGCAAGGAAAAGGTCATCGAAGAGCTGCGTCGGCTCGCCAAAGATGCTGACACCATCTATCTCGCAACCGACTTGGATCGCGAGGGGGAAGCCATTGCCTGGCACCTGCGCGAAGCCATCGGGGGTGACGACAGCCGCTATAAGCGCGTGGTGTTCAACGAGATCACCAAGAAGGCGATTCAAGAAGCCTTCTCCAAGCCGGGCGAGCTGGATATCAACCGTGTGAATGCACAGCAGGCGCGTCGCTTCCTCGACCGCGTGGTGGGCTACATGGTCTCGCCACTGCTGTGGGCCAAAATTGCCCGTGGCCTGTCGGCTGGCCGTGTGCAGTCGGTTGCGGTCAAGCTGGTGGTTGAGCGTGAGCGTGAGATTCGTGCATTCAACCCCGAAGAATACTGGGAAGTTCACGCTGACCTGGGCACTGCCAAGGGTGCGAAAGTGCGCTTTGATGTGGCCCGCGAAAACGGCGAAGCCTTCAAGCCGCTGAACGAAGCCCAGGCCATGGCCGCGCTGGAGAAGCTCAAGGCTTCCAGCTACACCATCGCCAAGCGCGAAGACAAACCGACCAGCAGCAAGCCGTCGGCACCGTTTATCACCTCCACCCTGCAACAGGCCGCCAGTAACCGCCTGGGCTTCGGGGTGAAGAAAACCATGATGATGGCTCAGCGTTTGTATGAAGCGGGCTACATCACGTACATGCGTACCGACTCCACCAACCTCTCGGCCGATGCGGTCGCGATGGCGCGCACTTACATCGAAAGCGAGTTCGGCGAGTCGTACCTGCCGCCGACGCCTAACGTGTACAGCAGCAAGGAAGGCGCACAAGAGGCTCACGAAGCGATTCGTCCTTCAGACGTGAATATGCACCCGAGCAAGCTGTCGGGCATGGAGCGCGATGCTGAGCGCCTCTACGAGCTCATCTGGCGCCAGTTCGTGGCCTGCCAGATGCTGCCAGCCAAATACCTGTCGACCACCGTCAGCGTGGCCGCAGGCGACTTCGAGCTGCGTGCCAAGGGCCGTATCCTCAAGTTCGACGGTTACACCCGCGTAATGCCGCAAATCACCAAGCCTGGCGATGACGATGTACTGCCGGACATGGCCCAAGGCGACGTGCTCAAGCTGATCCAGCTGGACCCGAGCCAACATTTCACCAAGCCGCCTGCGCGTTATTCGGAAGCGAGCCTGGTGAAAGAGATGGAAAAACGCGGTATTGGTCGTCCGTCGACCTACGCAGCGATTATCGGAACCATCCAGGACCGCGGTTATGTGGCGTTGCACAACCGTCGTTTCTACTCCGAGAAAATGGGCGACATCGTCACCGAGCGCCTGTCTGAGAGCTTCTCTGACCTCATGGACTACGGCTTCACCGCCGGCATGGAAGAGAACCTCGATGACGTCGCACAAGGTGAGCGCGACTGGAAAAACGTGCTGGACGAGTTCTACGGCGACTTCAAGAAAAAGCTTGAAGTAGCAGCAGCACCGGACGGCGGCATGCGTGCCAACGAACCGGTCATGACCGATATTCCGTGCAAGGAATGCGGTCGTCCGATGCAAATCCGTACGGCCTCCACCGGCGTGTTCCTGGGTTGCTCGGGTTACAGCCTGCCGCCTAAAGAGCGTTGCAAGGCCACCGTCAACCTGGTGCCGGGCGATGAAATCGCTGCGGACGACGAGGGCGAGTCCGAGTCGCTGGTGCTGCTGGGCAAACACCGCTGCCCGATCTGCAGCACGGCGATGGATGCTTACCTGCTGGATGAAAAGCACAAGCTGCACATCTGCGGTAACAACCCGGATTGCGTGGGTTACGAGATCGAAGAAGGCAACTACCGCATCAAGGGCTACGAAGGGCCGAGCCTGGAGTGCGACAAGTGCGGCAGTGAAATGCAGCTCAAGACCGGCCGTTTCGGCAAGTTCTTTGGTTGCACCAATTCGGAGTGCAAGAACACTCGCAAGCTGCTGAAAAGCGGTGAAGCAGCACCACCGAAAATGGATCCGGTGAAAATGCCGGAGCTCAAGTGCGAGAAGGTCGACGACACCTACATCCTGCGTGATGGTGCTTCGGGGTTGTTCCTGGCAGCGAGCCAGTTCCCGAAAAACCGTGAGACCCGCGCACCGTTGGTGATCGAAATCATCCCGCACAAGGACGAGATTGATCCTAAGTATCACTTCTTGTGTGAAGCGCCGAAGAAAGACCCTGAAGGTCGCCCGGCCGTGATTCGTTACAGCCGCAAGACCAAAGAGCAATACGTACAGACCGAAGTGGACGGCAAGCCGACCGGCTGGCGTGCGTTCTACGACGGTGGTAGCTGGAAAGTAGAAGACAAGCGCAAAGATAAAGACGCTTGAAACTGAACTGACCGCACCACAAAAAACCGCGCAAGGGCTGCATGTCTTGCGCGGTTTTTTTGATTTTGGGTGGGGTAGTTCAAATCTGTGGGAGCGAGCTTGCCTCGCGATCTTTTGATTTTTGGTGGGGTGGCTTCGCTATCCATCGCAGCCTTCGTGCCTCGGCAGCGACTACGGGGATGTTTTGACCCTGGGGTGAAAATCCTCTCGTCATGGCCTTGCGCCCTTATCCCCTATACCTGAGACTGCTGTCAGCCCTTACCCATTCGCTGTGGAGCGCCTCAACATGGCTCACGAACGCTATACCCGTACCAATCAGAAAATTTATTTCGCCGGTTTGGCCCTTGAGGCCATGAACAAGGCCGGGGAGGGGCGGGCCATGAATGCTCAGGCACTGGTTCAGGCTGAACGCGAATCGGCCATTTTTCATTTGTATGGCGCTTTACTCGGCTTATGCCATGAAATCGCCGGCTTTTATCGCTTGCCTCAAGCAAACGCTCCGCGGGTCGAGTTGCTGCTGACTCAAGAAGTTTTAGACGCCATAGCCATTCCAGAGTTGGCAGAAATGGTCGAGCTGGCCAGAGCGCCGCATACCTGGCTGGCGCAATTGGTTGCCACTCACGCAGCGTTGTACCAGCCGTTGCAGGCGCCGAAGAAGGTTAAGGCAGACGTTTTTCAGCCCCTGATTGAGGCGGTAAATCTGGAGGATGAAGCACCCGAAGAATTAAGCCGGGAGACGCTGGAGGAGTGGCGCCAAAACCTCAAAAGTTTGGCCATCAGGTTTCGTGACGGACTAAATGAGTGTTGAAGGTCGCGGATAAAACTGTACAGTCATTCATCAGTCGGTAATGAAACAGGCTCATATCCTGGAAAAATTACAATGGATGACTGATATAATCCCGCGCTTTCGTGGAGAACAAACCTTTATGCCAACGTCCTTTCTAGAAATTGTCGAATTACCAGACGGCCGTATCGAGTTGCGCCGGGCTGAAGACGAGGGGTCTTTGGTGACGCTTAACTTTTCTGAAGATGCCAAGGCCTTTCTACAAGGTCAGCACGTTGAGGTGGCCAAAGCCATGCTCAGCGTCGGTGTTCAGATGGCAGGCCGATTGGCCGAAGGCGAGCTTGAAAAAGATGAAGGCCCGCGCATCCTGCACTAAGCGTTCAGGCTGGCAGGCATCACTGGCAGGCTTGTGCAGGGCGCACAAGCACTGAGGCAGTTAGCGACAACCGCTCAACCCAAACGAATATTCAGGCTTTGCCCGTGGCCGGTACGTGCAGCGCTGACCAGTTGTTGGCGAGCGCCGGCAGTCAGCGGGTTGATCCAGCTGACCACGGTATGGCTGCGGCCCAGGCGCAGTGCTTCGCAGGTCAGTTGCAACGCACTTTTGTTGCCGTTGGGTTGCAGGAGCAGAATGCGCTCGCGGTTCAGCCCGGCCTCGCGCAGCCAGCTTTGTGTCAGGCTGGCAGGCGGGGCAATCAGGGTCAGCCAACGGTCGTCTTGTTGCTCGCTGAGTTCGCGAAGCATGGGCGCCAGCAGGTTCAGGCAGTTTCCGGCAGCACCGCGCAGCGACAACTCACTGAAAACTTCAGGTTCGGCGCTCCAGGGTGCATCGAGCACTTCTTTGATCGCAGGGGCCATGGGTTGTGCCATGAACACTTCGAACAAGGGGAGTTGTGCTGGCAGCGGTGTGTGTGGGAACTGCATGACGTCTCCTATTAGCGGCGTATGACGCCGACGCTCAGGCCTTCGATAACAAGTTCCTGCTCTTTGAGATTGACCTCAATGGGCTGGAAATCCGGGTTTTCAGCGATTAGCCAGACCTTGTTGCCTTCGCGCCTGAAGCGCTTGACGGTCACTTCGTCGTCTATACGGGCCACCACAATCTGGCCGTTGCGAGCTTCGCGGCAGGTATGCACAGCCAGAAGGTCGCCATCAAAGATGCCGACGTCCTTCATGCTCATGCCCTGGACCCGCAGCAGGTAGTCGGCACGCGGATGGAAGAACGTCGGGTTGATGTTGCAGGACTCTTCGACGTGCTCTTGCGCCAGGATTGGCGCACCGGCGGCGACACGGCCGATGATGGGCAAGGTGGATTCGTCGGCCTTGGCTTCAAAGCCAGGGATACGAATACCGCGCGAGGCGCCCGGGGTCATTTCGATGGCACCCTTGCGAGCAAGGGCCTTGAGGTGTTCTTCAGCGGCGTTCGGAGACTTAAAGCCCAGTTCCTGTGCGATCTCGGCACGGGTGGGCGGGTATCCGTTGTCATCCAGGCATCGCTTGATGAAGGCCAGGATCTCAGCTTGGCGTGGCGTCAGTTTTAACATGGTGATCGCTCTGTCTTTTTATACAGTGACTGGGATTATATACAGTGAAGGCTTATTGGCAATCCTCCATTTTCTGCCGTCCGCTGGACGGTCATCAATGCTTTGCTGGGGTCGCCTAATAGAAGGCAAAGCCTTGCTGGCGGCGGCTGTGGTTAAATGCAAGACCGCCCGGTCGCAAACCGAACACGCCGCCTTGACTTTTTACAAGTCGAAACGTATGTTTCAAACAGATGTTTTAATGTTTTGTCAGGCGGAGTAGCCATGGCCCAGTCGGAAACCGTTGAACGTATCCTTGATGCTGCTGAGCAGCTGTTCGCGGAAAAAGGTTTTGCTGAAACTTCATTGCGGCTGATTACCAGCAAAGCCTCGGTCAACCTGGCGGCGGTCAATTACCATTTTGGTTCCAAAAAGGCCTTGATCCAGGCTGTTTTCTCGCGTTTTCTGGGGCCGTTCTGTGCCAATCTGGACCGCGAGCTGGAGCGCCGTCAGGCCAAGCCTGAGCAGCGCCCCAGCCTTGAAGAACTGCTGGAGATGCTGGTCGAGCAGGCGCTGGTAATCCAGCCACGCAGTGGTAATGACCTGTCCATATTCATGCGCCTGCTCGGGTTGGCCTTCAGTCAGAGTCAAGGGCACTTGCGGCGTTATCTCGAAGACATGTACGGCAAGGTGTTTCGCCGCTATATGCTGCTGGTTAATGAAGCCGCCCCGCAGATCCCGCCAATTGAGCTGTTCTGGCGCGTGCACTTTATGCTCGGTGCGGCGGCGTTCAGCATGTCCGGGATCAAGGCCTTGCGGGCCATCGCCGAAACCGATTTCGGGGTGAACACCTCGATCGAGCAGGTGATGCGCCTGATGGTGCCTTTCCTGGCGGCCGGCATGCGTGCCGACAGCGGTGTAACTGACCCGGCCATGGCCAGCGCGCAGCTTCGCCCACGGACCAAAACTCCACCGGTCGCCGCCAAGGTTTGACCGCGTGCGGGTGGGCGCGGCAGCTTTGTTCCGCTAAGCTAGCCGCCATGCCCAACCCAGACTTATTCCCGTCTCGCTCTCCGTCGCTGCCGCTCTGGTATGCGGCGCGCCATGCTGTGTCTGGTGCGAAGAGCCGGTTGATAAGCGCTTTCTCTCTTTAAGGATTTCCCATGAGTTCTGCCTTGCAAGGTTCCTTGATGGTGGACGTCGCCGGTACCTGGTTGACGGCTGAAGACCGGCAATTGCTGCGCCAGCCTGAAGTGGGCGGCCTGATCATTTTCGCCCGCAACATTGAACACCCGCGCCAGGTGCGTGAGTTGAGTGCATCGATTCGCGCCATTCGCCCGGATTTGCTGCTGGCCGTCGACCAGGAGGGCGGCCGCGTACAGCGTCTGCGCCAAGGTTTTGTCCGCCTGCCGGCGATGCGCGCAATCGCCGACACCCCCAACGCCGAGTACCTGGCCGAGCAGTGTGGCTGGATCATGGCCACTGAAGTGCTGGCGGTCGGGCTAGACCTGAGTTTTGCGCCGGTGCTGGACCTCGATTACCAGCGCAGTGCGGTGGTGGGGACTCGCTCGTTTGAAGGTGACCCTGAGCGCGCCGCGCAATTGGCAGGTGCCTTTATTCGCGGGATGAACGCGGCGGGCATGGCCGCGACCGGTAAGCATTTTCCGGGGCATGGGTGGGCAGAGGCTGATTCTCATGTCGCCATCCCGACTGATGAACGTAGCCTGGAGCAGATTCGCAGCCATGATCTGGTGCCGTTTGCCCGTCTGAGCAAGCATTTGGCAGGCGTGATGCCTGCGCACGTGATCTACCCGCAAGTCGACAGCCAGCCTGCCGGGTTCTCCCGTCGCTGGTTGCAGGACATTTTGCGTGGCGAGCTGCAATTTGACGGGGTGATTTTCAGTGACGACCTGTCGATGGCCGGTGCCCACGTGGTTGGCGATGCGGCGAGCCGCATTGAGGCCGCCTTGTCTGCCGGGTGCGACATGGGCCTGGTGTGTAACGACCGTGCGGCTGCCGAGTTGGCCCTCAGTGCTGCTCAGCGCCTGAAAGTCACGCCTTCTGCGCGTATTGCGCGGATGCGTGCGCAAGCCTGGGCCAGCACCGACTACCGCCAGGACCCGCGCTGGTTGGTGGCCACGGGCGCCCTTAAAGATGCTCAATTGATTGATTAATGCACGTGCTCAAGAGGCAGATTCAATGACGGTTTACGCAATTATTGGTGGCACGGGGCTGACCCAACTCGACGGCTTGACCATCAGCCGTTCGCTGGCGTTGGACACGCCTTACGGCCCGACTTCAGCTGATATCCAGATCGGGGAGTTTGGCGGCCGTGAAGTGCTGTTTCTGGCACGCCATGGCCATCCGCACCGGGTGCCGCCGCATCAGGTCAACTACCGCGCCAACCTGTGGGCCTTGAAGCAGGCGGGTGCCGAAGCGATTTTGGCAGTGAATGCCGTGGGCGGGATTCACATGGCGATGGGCACCGGGCATTTCTGCGTGCCGCACCAGTTGATCGACTATACCAGCGGCCGCGAGCACACCTATTTCGCCGGTGATCTGGAGCACGTAACCCACATCGACTTCAGCTTTCCCTACACCGAAGCCCTGCGTGAAAAACTGATCAGCGCCCTGGCGGCCGAAGGCTGTTCCTACAGCGCCCACGGTGTGTACGCCGCAACCCAAGGCCCGCGTCTGGAGACCGTGGCTGAAATCGCCCGACTTGAGCGTGATGGCTGCGACATTGTGGGCATGACCGGCATGCCTGAGGCGGCGTTGGCCCGTGAGCTGGACCTGGATTACGCGTGTCTGGCGCTGGTGGTAAACCCGGCAGCGGGCAAGACCACGGCGGTGATTACCATGGCTGAAATCGAGCAGGCGCTGCACGACGGCATGGGCAAAGTTAAAGCGACCCTGGCGCGGGTGTTGACCGACCACCATTGATAGTTAATCAGGCAGTGCAGTGAATGCTCTCTATAGAAAACCTGTTGCACAGTGGCGACTGGGCTATTGGCTTTAGCAAAGGCGCTCTTGAACGTGGACGCAAGTACTTTCGAGAAGATCGTGTCGAGTTGCTCAGTAGTGATGACGTCTGCATACATGGCACGTGCGTGGGTGGAGAAGGTTATGCCTACGAACAACTGATCGGTATCGAGTCTGATCTTGCAGGTGAACAGTTTCTGAACTGTTCATGTACTTGTCCGGTCGCCTTTGATTGCAAGCACTGCGCTGCTGTTTTGTATTATGTGCACAACACACAGTCTCAAGAACGGCTGCAAAGGCTTGGTGAGAACATGGGCACTGGCCTGGAACGTTGGCTTGATGCCCTTTCAGATAGCAAGCGTGCCGCGGGTCCTGCTAAAAAAGACAACGACATATGCCTTTTATATCGGCTTGTGTCAAACCGCCAAAAGGGGAGTTGGCAGGTAGAGTTCTTCACGGGCCGACGTCTGCAAGACGGCAGTCTTCGAGATTTGCAGCGCTGCACGTTTACCCACGAGACCGTGCACAATTCGCCCAATTACGTGCTTGAGTCGGACCTTAAGTTTATTCGTCTGTTTTTAGCCAGCCATAGCAACGCGAGCTATGTGTCAGGCGTAGAGCTCAAGGGGCGTATCGGCAGTGAACTGCTTGAGTTACTCCTTGAAACGTCACGCCTGTTTCTCGATTTTGACTCGAAGCAACCATTGGTTGCTTCGCCGCCGCGCCCTGCAACCTTCAATTGGGTTGAACAAGCTAACGGCCATTACCGCGGTCAATGGTTTGCCTCCGGCCAGCCGCTGGATGTTGTTTTGGCGCTTGAACCGCTGCACTACATTGACGTCGAACGGATGCACGTTGGGCCGTTGCAGTATGAGTTGAGCGACAAACTGGCTTGTCACTTGCTTGTGGCTCCGGACATCCCGGCGCAGCATGCCCTGGAGTTCAGTCATCGCATGCGTGCCGTAGTCGATACGGTAGCTGCACCGGTCACACTGACTGAGCGGGTTGTAGACGATATTACTCCCATAGCGCATTTGACCTTGGGAAGCGTTGAGCAGACCTCGTGGCGCGCCCCCCGCCCTTTTGAACACCGTGCCGTGTTGGGTTTCAGCTACGCGGGTCACTCTGTAGCAGATAAAAAGTCCAGCGAAGTACGCGTGTTGTCGGGCAGTGAAACCCTGCGTATCCAGCGCCAGCCAGCAGCTGAAAAAGCGCTTCGCAAGGCACTGCTCAAGGTCGGCTTCAAAAGAGTGATAGGTCAAAGTGCCCCATTGCCTCGCGTGACCGGTGAGCTATTTGAACAAGTGAGCGATGCGGGCTGGATCAATTTTGTCCAATCTGATCTGGAGCGCTTGCGTGGCTTGGGCTGGCAGATCGTAATCAATCAAGGCTTTCACTTTGTACTCCACGAAGTCGGGCAATGGTACGCCGATATCGAGGAAGGGCCAGAGCATGCCTGGTTTGATCTGGAGTTGGGCATTGAGGTCAATGGCCAACGTTACAGTCTGTTACCGATTTTGCTTAACGTGTTGAGACGCAACCCTGAACTGTTAGACCCGCAATCCATGGCTCTGCGCAAGGATGACGAGCCGATGTTGGTCAATCTTCATTATTCGACTTATCAATATGGGCTGCAAAAGCCAGCTTTGAACGTCGTCTTGCCCTATGGGCGTATCAAGCCGCTGATGACAACCCTCAGCGAGTTGTATTTAAACGAGCATCGTGGCAATTCATTACGCCTGAGTGCTCTGGATGCCGCACGCCTCAGTGCGTTGGACGATATACCGCTGGTATGGCAAGGGGGCGAGCGTCAGCGTGACTTTGCCAAGCGCCTTAAGCAGTCAGACTATGTCGCAGTGCCTGCGCCAGCGGGGTTAAACGCCACGCTGCGTTCTTACCAACTGGAAGGCGTCAACTGGATGCTGGCGCTGCGTGAGCTTGAGGTAGGCGGCATCCTGGGTGACGACATGGGCTTGGGCAAGACATTGCAAGCCCTGACCCATTTACTGCAACTCAAGCAGAACGGTCAGCTTGACTCGCCTGCTCTGGCGATCATGCCCACCAGTCTGATACCCAACTGGCTCGACGAAGCCGCGCGTTTTACCCCGCAACTCAAAGTGCTGGCCTTGCATGGAAACAATCGCCAAAAAGACTTCGATCAGTTGGCAAACTATGATTTGGTCTTGAGTACCTACGCCTTATTGCCACGTGACCTGGAAACACTTGAGCCTCTCGTCTGGAGTGTTGTGATTCTGGATGAGGCACAGAACATTAAAAATCCGACCAGCAAGGCTGCCCAAGCCGCGCGGCAGTTGCAGGCAAAACAACGTGTGTGTCTGTCTGGTACGCCTTTGGAAAACCACTTGGGTGAGCTGTGGTCCTTGTTTCACTTCTTGTTGCCGGGTTGGTTGGGTGATAACAAAGCGTTCAATCGTGATTACCGTACGCCCATCGAAAAGCATGGCAACAGTGAGCGCATGCACAGCCTGACGGCGCGTATCAAACCGTTTTTGTTACGCCGAACCAAAGAGCAGGTTGCCGCTGAATTACCCGCGAAAACTGAAATCGTGCATTGGGTTGACTTGAGCGATACCCAGCGTGATGTCTATGAAACCGTTCGCGTTGCAATGGACAAAAAGGTGCGTGATGAAATCAAGCGCAGCGGGATAGGCGGCAGTCAGATCATCATCCTCGAAGCGTTGCTCAAACTGCGTCAGGTGTGCTGCGATTTACGCTTGGTCAAGAGCGCATCAGCCGTGACTACCAAGCGGACGTTGACTGGAAAGCTGGGCAGCTTGATGGTAATCATTGAAGAGTTGCTGGGTGAAGGCCGAAAGATTTTGCTGTTCTCACAATTCACTTCAATGCTGGCATTGATAGAGCAAGAGCTGGCGCAGCGCAACGTTGCCTATTCGCTGCTGACCGGTGATACCAAGGATCGGCGCACGCCGGTTAAAAACTTCCAGGACGGCAAAGTTCCACTCTTTTTAATCAGCTTGAAGGCCGGAGGTACGGGCCTTAATTTGACAGCCGCTGACACGGTGATTCATTACGACCCATGGTGGAATCCGGCGGCTGAAAACCAGGCCACTGATCGTGCACACCGAATTGGTCAGGATAAGCCTGTATTCGTTTACAAGATGATTGCGCGCGGCACTGTAGAAGAAAAAATCCAGGCGTTGCAACAGAAGAAAGCGCATTTGGCTGCAGGTGTTTTAGAAGGCAGCTTGAACAGTGGCTGGAAGCTTGAGCAGAGTGACATTGACGCGTTGTTCGCCCCGTTGAAGGGGTAGCGTACGCAGGTTATGTAGGCGCTTGTCTCGCGATCTCTAAAAGGGAAAAAAGATCGCGAGGCAAGCTCGCTCCTACAGATAGGGTTTTTAGCGTTTTTCGTTTTTAGGCGGCAATGGCGCAAACAGGGCGTCGATGTCGTCGTCTTGCAGTTTCCAGTCTCCGGCAATGCGTCCATCGAGTACACCTGCCGCCAGATCTGATTTTTCCTGCTGCAGGTGCTGGATTTTCTCTTCCACGGTGCCGCGCGCAATCATCTTGTACACAAACACCGGTTTTTCCTGGCCAATGCGATAGGCACGGTCGGTGGCCTGGTTTTCGGCGGCCGGGTTCCACCATGGGTCGTAGTGGATCACGGTGTCGGCTTCGGTCAGGTTCAACCCCACACCACCCGCCTTGAGGCTGATCAGGAAGATCTGCAGCTTGCCGCTCTGGAAGTCCTTGACCGGCGCACGTCGGTCGCGGGTTTGCCCGGTGAGCAGGGCGTAGCGGATGTTGCGTTTCTTCAGTTCGGCTTCGATCAGTTCCAGCATCGAGGTGAACTGCGAAAACAACAGGATGCGCCGACCCTCGGAAAACAGTTCTTCGAGCATAGTCATCAAGCTGTCCAGCTTGCCCGAGGTGCTGCCTTTTTTCGGCGGGGTGTTGCTGACCAGGCGCAGGTCGCAGCACACCTGGCGCAGCTTGAGCAGCGCTTCGAGAATGATGATCTGGCTACGGCCTACGCCTTTGCGGGTGATTTCGTCGCGGACCTTTTTATCCATCGCCAGGCGCATGGTTTCGTACACGTCGCGCTGAGCTTCGTTGAGGTCGACCCAATGGATGATCTCGGTTTTTGGCGGCAGCTCGGTGGCGACTTGCTCTTTGGTGCGGCGCAATAAAAACGGTTTTATCCGGGCATTCAGGTGCTGCAACCGCTCATCGCTGCCTTGGCGCTCAATCGGCACCCGGTAGTTGTGGTTGAAGGTTTTAATGTCGCCCAACCATCCGGGGAGCAAGAAGTGAAACAGTGACCAGAGTTCGCCCAGGTGGTTTTCCAGCGGTGTGCCGCTCAGGCACAGGCGCTGGCGGGCCACCAGCTCGCAGGCAGCCAGTGACGCCTTGCTGCCGGGGTTCTTGATGTACTGCGCTTCATCGAGGATCAATACGTGCAGCGCCAATTTGGCCAGTTGCTCACTGTCTTTGGGCAGCAGCGCGTAGGTGGTGAGGATCAGGTCGTAGTCGTTGAGGTGGTCGAAGTGTTTTTTGCGTGTTGCGCCCACCAGCGCCAGCACCTTGAGTTGCGGGGTGAAGTGCGCGGCTTCGTCCAGCCAGTTGGGGATCAGGCTGGTGGGCATAACGACCATGGCCGGGCGGTCAAGGCGTCCGGCATTTTTCTCGCAGAGAATATGCGCCAGTGTTTGCAGGGTTTTACCCAGGCCCATGTCGTCCGCAAGAATGCCGCCGACTTCAAGCTGGCGCAGTGACTGCATCCAGCTCAACCCTTCCAGTTGATACGGGCGCAGGTTGGCATTGAGCCCTTTGGGAGCGTCGACGCTGAAGTCTTTGATGTCGCGCAGGCGTTGGGCAAATCCACGGATGTGTTCGCCGCCTTCCCAGCGCAATGGCATGGCGTCCAGCGCATTGAGTCGTGGGGCGTCAGCACTTTTGATACGCAGTGCGGTGGCGCCCGGCTCACCCAGATAGAACTCGTCCAGGGTCGCCAGCACCGGTTTCAGGCGGCCATAGGGCAGCGCCACTTGCAGCGGGCCGTGGCCGCTGTTGGGCGTGGCCGGGATATTCACCAGAATCAGTTCATCGTCGCGGCGGCGGGCGAGTTTTTCGGGGCTGAGGATGTCGGTGTGCGAGCGCATCAGGTTCAGCAGGATCGGCAATAAGCTCAGGCGCTGGCCGTTGACGATGATCCCCAGCTCCAAGTCGAACCAGTCGTGCTCGGGGGCTTCGTCGACGTTGGCGTACCAATCTTCGATCGGCGACAGGTCAAAGCCGAAATCCTCGTCAATCTGTAGCTCCCAGCCTTGCTCGCGCAGGCCGGGCATCTGGTTCAGGGTGAAGTTGAGCCAGGCGCTGTCGTTGACCATCTCAAACAATTCGCCGGCGCTCTCCGGCAGGGCTTTGCTCTGACGGGTAGCGATTTTGAAGCCCAGTTCGCGCAACTGCTCGCGAAAGGCGTTTTCGGCCTCGGGCTGGCGTTTGATGCGCAGGGTTTGGTGTTCCTGGCGAATCAGGATGTCAGTGGCTTTGTGCCCGCTGGCGTAATGATCCAGGTAATTGAATGACAGCGCGGCGCGGTGCTGGGTGTAGCGCTGCATTTTCCCGTTACGCGGTTCGAAGGCGCTGAATTCGGCGCTGGCCAGCCACAGCCGTGGCGTTGGCTGCACGTCTTCACTCAGCACTTCCGGGAGGTTGTTGGGGCGGCGCGAGTCGAGTACGGCCTGGAGTTTTTCCAGAAGCTCGGCGTCCTGGGCAGCAGCGGGGTAGTTCAAGGTGTCTTCAATCTTCAGTAAAACGGCAGCGGTGTGCTTGCAGTTAGTGCGTACAGGGCAAGTACAGTTCGCGCTCACCAACAGCAGAGTGCCTTTGGCGGATTCGCGTAACTGAATGGTCTGGCGATAGGTGTTGTCCCCGGAACCCTGACAACTGGCCGTGATCAGGCTGTCGCCGATCTGCGCGATTCTGACACGGTTTTCCCGGGCGTAGCGGCGGCCACGCTCCAGGCTTTGTTCTTTGAAACGACTGACCCAAGTCGGTGCGAGTGGCTTGGTCAGTCGTGGGTTCAGGTTCGGGGGCATGGGCGTTTCATTGCGCAGGTCCCATTACGATGACTTCGGCGTGAGGCGCTCCAGGAGGGCCTCGATGACATTGAAGCGCTCGTCCGGACGTTCCATCGGCACCATAAATTTAAACAGCGTGGCGCCTTCGAATTTATAGCGGTTGGGCTGGCTTTGGATCAGTTTGATCAAGGTCAGCGGATCAACCGGTGTGTCGGAGGCAAACTCGACACGCCCGCCTTGTGGCCCGGCGTCTATTTTCTTGATGCCCAATTGCTCGGCCTGCAATTTGAGCAGGGTAATGCGCACCAAGTTCTTCGTCGGCTCCGGGAGCAGGCCAAAGCGGTCGATCATCTCGACCTGCAAGTCCTTGAGGCCGTCTTCGTCGGTGGCCGAGGCAATGCGCTTGTAAAGGATCAGGCGCGCATGCACATCCGGCAGGTACGACTCCGGGATCAGTGCGGGCACGCGCAGGTTGATTTCCGGCCCGCCACCCAGCGGCTGCTCAAGGTTGGGCTGCTCGCCCTTGCGAATCGACTTGACCGCGCGCTCGAGCATTTCCATGTACAGGGTAAAACCGACCGCCTGGATCTGGCCGCTTTGGCCGTCGCCGAGCAGCTCGCCCGCACCACGGATTTCCAGGTCGTTGGTGGCCAGAACAAAACCGGCACCCAGGTCCTGGGTGTTGGCGATGGCTTCGAGGCGCTTTTGCGCATCGCCGGTGATTTGCTGGCGCGGTGGCGTCAACAGGTAGGCGTAGGCCTGGTGGTGACTGCGCCCGACGCGGCCGCGCAATTGGTGCAACTGCGCCAGGCCGAATTTGTCCGCACGCTCGATGATGATGGTGTTGGCGCTCGGCACGTCGATACCGGTTTCGATGATGGTCGACGCGATCAGCACGTTAAAGCGCTTGTGGTAGAAGTCGCTCATCACCTGTTCGAGTTCGCTTTCGCGCATCTGCCCGTGGCCGATGCCGATCCGCGCTTCCGGCACCAAGGCTGCCAGTTCGGCGGCACATTTTTCGATGCTCTTAACGTCGTTGTGCAGGTAGTACACCTGGCCACCACGGAGCAGTTCACGCAGCAGGGCCTCTTTGACCGTGCTGTTGTTTTGCTCCATGACGAAGGTGCGCACCGACAGCCGGCGCGCCGGTGGCGTGGCGATGATCGACAGATCACGCATGCCCGACACCGCCATGTTCAGCGTGCGCGGGATCGGCGTTGCGGTGAGGGTCAGAATGTCGACTTCGCTGCGCAGGGCCTTGAGCTGTTCTTTTTGACGCACCCCGAAGCGGTGTTCTTCGTCGATGATCACCAGCCCCAGGTTTTTGATTTTGACGTCGTCCTGCAGCAGCTTGTGCGTGCCGATCACGATGTCGATCTTGCCTTCGGCCAGGTCGGCCACGGCCTGGTTGATCTCTTTGGCGGACTTGAAGCGGCTCATTACCTCAACGCGCACCGGCCAGTCGGCAAAACGGTCGCGGAAGCTGTTGTAGTGCTGCTGGGCGAGCAGGGTGGTTGGCACCAGAATCGCCACCTGACGACCGCCGTGCACGGCAATAAAGGCCGCGCGCATGGCCACTTCGGTTTTGCCGAAGCCCACATCGCCACACACCAGACGGTCCATCGGCTTGGGCGACAACATGTCGGCGCGCACGGCTTCGATGGTGGTTTGCTGGTCCGGGGTTTCTTCAAACGGGAAGCCGGCACTGAAGGTGGCGTAATCGGCCTTCGGGTCGGCAAACGCATGGCCTTCGCGGGCGGCGCGGCGGGCGTAGATGTCGAGCAACTCGGCGGCCACGTCACGTACTTGTTCGGCGGCTTTGCGTTTGGCTTTTTGCCAGGTCTCGGAGCCCAGGCGGTGCAATGGCGCCAGTTCGTCATCGCTGCCGGTGTAGCGGGCAATCAGGTGCAGGTTGGCCACCGGCACATACAGCTTGGCGCCCTCGGCGTATTCCAGAGTAAGGAATTCGGCCACCTGATTGTCGACCTCCAGCGTCGCCAATCCCTGATAACGGCCCACGCCGTGGTCAATGTGCACCACCGGTGCGCCTTCGCGCAGTTCGGTAAGGTTTTTGATCACTGCGTCGTTGTTGGCGTCGGCGCGTTTTTCACGGCGTCGACGTTGCATGACGCGTTGCCCGAACAGCGGGCTTTCGGCGATCAGCGCCAGCGCCGGGTCATCCAGCAGCAAGCCTTCATCCAGCGGGGCGATGGTGATCGCCAGGCGATGTTTGCTGGCGACGAAGTCCGGCCAGTTGTCGACGTTTTTCGGCCGCAGCTTCAGGCGTTCGAGCAATTCGAGCAGCACTTCGCGGCGCCCGGCCGATTCGGCGGTGAACAGCACGCGGCCATCAAACTGCTCCAGGAACTCGGACAGCGCCGCCAACGGCTGGTTGGCCTTGGCTTCAATGGCCAGGTTCGGCAGCGGTTGCGCCGGGAAGCGTTCGCGGCCACTGCCAGCGTCGATGTCGTCCTGGCTGGCGACCACGCGTGGCCAGCTTTTAAGCCGGGCAAAGCAGTCTTCAACCGGCAGGAACAATTCGGCCGGGGGCAACAACGGGCGCGACGGATCGATGCGACGTTCTTCGTAGCGGTTGCGTACGTCCGACCAGAAGTTTTCAGCCGCTTGCTCGATACCTGGCAGCGAGAACACTTGCGTGTCCCCCGGCAGGTAGTCGAACAGCGTCGAAGTTTCGTCGAAAAACAGCGGCAGGTAATACTCGATCCCGGCCGGGGTAATCCCGCTGGTCAGGTCCTGAAAGATCGGGCAGCGACGGAAGTCGACATCGAAGCGCTCGCGAAAGCGCGCCTTGAAGCGGGTCACGGCGTCTTTTTGCAGTGGGAACTCGCGGGCCGGCAGCAAGCGCACCGACTCCACTTTGTCGATAGAGCGCTGGGTCTCCGGGTCGAAGGTGCGCAGGGTCTCGATTTCATCGTCGAACAGGTCGATCCGGTAAGGCAGTTTGCTGCCCATCGGGAACAGGTCGATCAACGCACCACGCACGGCGAACTCGCCATGCTCATACACCGTGTCAACGCAGCGATAACCGCTGGCCTCAAGGCGCGTGCGCATTTGTTCGACATCAAGCTTTTGCCCCACGTCCAGCACCAGGCTGCTGCCCAGCAGGAACTTGGTCGGCGCCAAGCGATGTAGGGCGGTAGTGATCGGCACTACCAAAACACCGTGGTCCAGCTCTGGCAGCCTGTAGAGGCTGGCAATGCGCTGGGAAATGATGTCCTGATGCGGCGAGAACAAGTCGTAGGGCAGGGTTTCCCAGTCGGGGAAATGCAGCACCGGCAGTTCGGGGGCGAAAAAGCGTAGTTCCTGCTCAAGGCGTTCAGCGCTTTGGCTGTCGGCAGTCAGGAGCAGGGTGAAGCGCTTGGCGGCGCTGGCGGCCTCGGCAATGGCGAGGCTCAGGGCAGCACCGGGCAGATTGCTCCAGTGCTGTTTACCTGCCGTAGCAGGGAGTTTGGGTAGACGCAGGACGGGCACGGAAGGTTGAGCTCCAAGCGTTGCGGCAAAGAGGCTAAGTGTAACGGCCAAGGGGATGGCTGTCAGTTGCCGTCTTTAATGGAGTCTTGAATTCACCGCTTCAAGGCGTAAAACATTGGGCCAGAGGGCGTTGCAGCACGGCTTGAAGCCGCAAAAAAGCCCATTGTTAGAAAATTATTTACCTTTATTTATTGGTGCTTAAACGTTTCAGTTGAGGTCTGTGACAGGCGTGCATTGCCCATGTCTGGACACAACTGCATAATGTAGCCCCTTTTTTCAGCCCCTACATGTGGAAGGTTCCCGTGACTCAGAAGCCCGACCAGTGTCTTGGTGAATGGATCGACCGTGAAGCACTCGCAGAAGCGATGATTCCGCTCATCGGTCAGCTTTACCGCAATAACAATGTGGTGAGTTCGATCTATGGCCGCAGCCTGATCAACCGTTCAGTCATTGCGATTCTCAAAGCGCACCGCTTTGCCCGTCATCGCCAGTCCGATGACAGCGAATTGTCCGTGCACGAAACTTTCCCGCTGCTCAAAGCGATGAGCGAGCTCAAGCTCGGCGCCGCGTCGGTAGACCTGGGCAAGCTGGCAGTCAAGTTCAAGGCTGAAGGCAATGGCCGTACGGCCGAGCAGTTTGTTCGCGAAGAACTGGCCGATGTGGTTGGTCAGCAAAACGCTTCTGCACGTAAAGGCACTGACGTTGTGCTGTACGGCTTCGGTCGTATCGGCCGTCTGCTGGCCCGTATCCTGATCGAAAAAACCGGTGGCGGCGACGGCCTGCGTCTGCGTGCAATCGTTGTGCGCAAAGGCGCCGAAAACGATCTGGTCAAGCGCGCCAGCCTGCTGCGTCGTGACTCGGTACATGGTCCGTTCGACGGCACCATCGTGGTCGATGAAGAAAACAACACCATCACCGCCAACGGTAACCTGATCCAGGTGATCTACGCGAAGAACCCGACTGAGGTGGACTACACCCAGTACGGCATTCAGAACGCCCTGCTGGTGGACAACACCGGTGTATGGCGTGACGCCGACGGCCTGGGTCAGCACTTGCAGTGCCCGGGTGTCGACCGCGTTGTTCTGACTGCGCCGGGTAAAGGCAAGCTGAAGAACATCGTTCACGGCATCAACCACGGCGAAATCACCGCAGACGACAAGATCGTTTCGGCGGCATCCTGCACCACCAACGCCATCGTGCCGGTGCTCAAGGCTGTCAACGACAAGTTCGGTATCGTCAACGGTCACGTTGAGACTGTTCACTCGTACACCAACGACCAGAACCTGATCGACAACTTCCACAAAGGCGATCGCCGTGGCCGTAGCGCTGCGCTGAACATGGTCATCACCGAGACCGGTGCTGCGACAGCTGCTGCCAAGGCATTGCCTGAGCTGGCTGGCAAGCTGACCGGTAACGCGATCCGCGTTCCGACGCCAAACGTGTCGATGGCCATTCTCAATCTGAACCTTGAGAAGTCGGCTACCCGCGAAGAAATGAACGACTACCTGCGTCACATGGCGCTGCACTCCGATCTGCACAAGCAAATCGACTTCGTGAGCTCCCAGGAAGTGGTATCGACTGACTTCGTGGGTTCACGTCACGCCGGTGTGGTGGATGCTGAAGCGACTATCTGCAATGACAACCGCGTTGTGCTGTACGTGTGGTACGACAACGAATTCGGTTACAGCTGCCAGGTAGTGCGTGTGATGGAAGACATGGCTGGGGTTAACCCGCCAGCGTTCCCGCGCTAAGCACTCGCTGCAACTAAAAACGCCCCGACTGGTTCGGGGCGTTTTTGTGTGCGGCATTTAAAAACCTGTAGGAGCGAGCTTGCCTCGCGATCTTTTAAACGATCAAAAGATCGCGAGGCAGGCTCGCTCCTACAGATAGGCGCAGGTCCGCTTAAACTGCTTGCGCTACGCGCAACTGGTGCTTGTTACCGCGAAACAGCGCCACGGTGGCAATCAGGCCCAATACGGCGGCACCGGTGAGCCACAGGCCGGGCGCTGCCTTGTTGTCCAGGGCGTGGATCAAGTAGGTGCACGCGGCCGGGGTAAAGCCACCGAAGGTCGCGGTTGCCAGGCTGTAAGCCAGTGAGAAGCCTGTGGTGCGCACTTCTGCGGGCATGATTTCGGTCAGGGCAACCACCATCGCACCGTTGTACGAGCCGTACAGGAACGACAACCACAACTCCACGATCAGCAAGTGGCTGAAGCTCGGGTTGGCCACCAGCCAGGACAAGGCCGGGTAGGCGGTGAGGATGGCGAGAGTGGTTGCGCCCAGCAGCAGCGGTCGGCGACCGATTTTGTCAGACAGTGCGCCCATGATCGGCAGCCAGATGAAGTTCGACAGGCCAATACAGACGGTCACCAGCAACGCTTCAAGATCCGACAGGTGCAGCTCGGTCTTGCCAAAGGTCGGGGTGTAGGCGGTGATCAGGTAGAAAGACACAGTGGTCATGACCACCAGCGCCATACCGCCCAGTACCAGGCCAAAGTTCTGACCGATGGAGGTTATGATTTCGCGCAGGGTAGGGCGATGTTTGCGGGCTTCGAACTCCGGTGTTTCTTCCATGGACTTACGGATGACAAAGATCACCGGCACGATCATGCAGCCGATCAAAAACGGAATCCGCCAGCCCCAGTCGCCCATGTCTTCCGGGCTCAACCAGTGGTTCAAACCAACGCCCATCAAGCCTGCGAAAACCACCGCAGCCTGTTGGCTCGCGGACTGCCAGCTCACGAAGAAGCCTTTGCGGCCCGGTGTGGCGATTTCCGCCAGGTACACCGATACGCCGCCCAACTCCACGCCCGCCGAGAAGCCTTGCAACAGACGGCCGAGCAACACCAGCAGCGGTGCCGCAACGCCCAGGGTGGCATAACCCGGTACGCAGGCAATCAATACGGTGCCCATGGCCATCAGGGCCAGGGTAATGATCAGCCCTTTACGACGGCCATGGCGGTCGATGTAGGCGCCCAGAAAAATAGCGCCCAATGGACGCATCAGGAAACCGGCGCCAAAGGTCGCCAGGGCAAGCATTAAGGATGCGAAAGCGCTGTCACTGGGGAAGAAGGTTTTGGCAATGGCCGTGGCGTAAAAGCCAAAGACCATGAAGTCGAACATTTCGAGAAAGTTGCCGCTGACAACGCGAAAAATCGCTTTGCCTTTGCCTGTACTGGAGGCCATCAGAAATCACCCGCTGTTATCTGTTTTATGCGTAATCCATGTTTGTTGCTTGTCCACACTGCAAGATCAAGGCGCACGCCGTTGTACAAAACAGTTTTGTAACGATATGTGTATCAAGCCGTTCAGGCAACTTTTGTTGCTGTTGCGCGTCGGATTCAAGGGCTAGGGGCCCGCAAAGGCTGGCGATTTTTTTTGATTAATCCTGGCAGGGTGAGCGAGATGCTCCGGCGGATTTTGGTCTTTTGATGATTTTTGGTGCGCAAAATGAACGCAACATTATGTGCATTACCGCTTTCTTGCTTTTGAGTGAGCGCGGCTTTTGGCGAGGCTGACATGAGGGTGAAATGCAAACGGTGATGTAGTGCAGACAAAATTAGCCTACGACAAGACCAAGGGTTAATGTTCGCCGCGGTCAGGCTTCTATAGACTGTGCCCCACGTTTTGATCCTTCATGGCGCTGGCCGCGACATGATTTAGCCGTAGGTGCCCAAAGCGGTGCCACGGCCTGTTCTGAGGAGTACGCATGGCTGTCTACAACTACGATGTAGTGGTACTGGGCTCTGGCCCTGCAGGAGAAGGCGCGGCAATGAACGCCGCTAAAGCAGGGCGCAAGGTAGCAATGGTCGACAGCCGGCGTCAGGTCGGCGGCAACTGCACGCACTTGGGCACGATCCCGTCCAAAGCCTTGCGTCACTCGGTTCGCCAGATCATGCAGTTCAACACCAACCCGATGTTCCGGGCCATTGGTGAGCCGCGTTGGTTCTCGTTCCCGGACGTGCTTAAAAGCGCTGAAAAAGTCATTTCCAAGCAAGTGGCTTCGCGCACCGGTTACTACGCGCGCAACCGCGTTGACCTGTTCTTCGGTACCGGCAGCTTCAACGACGAACAGTCCATCCAGGTGGTATGCCCTAACGGCGTGGTTGAAACCCTGATCGCCAAGCAAATCATTATCGCCACCGGCTCGCGTCCTTATCGCCCGGCCGACATCGATTTCACCCACTCGCGTATCTACGATAGCGACACCATCCTCAGCCTGGGCCACACCCCGCGCAAGTTGATCATTTACGGCGCTGGCGTGATCGGTTGCGAATACGCATCGATCTTCAGCGGTCTGGGTGTATTGGTTGAGCTGGTCGACAACCGTGGGCAATTGCTCAGCTTCCTCGACGCCGAAATCTCCCAGGCGCTTAGCTATCACTTCAGCAACAACAACGTCACTGTTCGCCACAATGAAGAGTACGAGCGTGTTGAAGGCGTTGAAAACGGTGTGATCCTGCACCTTAAATCCGGCAAAAAGATCAAGGCAGACGCCTTGCTCTGGTGCAACGGCCGTACCGGCAACACCGATCAACTGGGCCTGGAAAACGTCGGCCTCAAGGCCAATGGCCGTGGCCAGGTGCATGTGGATGAAAACTACCGCACCGACGTGCCGAACATCTACGCCGCTGGCGATGTGATCGGCTGGCCAAGCCTGGCCAGTGCGGCTCACGACCAGGGCCGTTCAGCCGCTGGCAGCATTGTCGACAATGGCAGCTGGCGCTTCGTCAATGACGTACCGACCGGTATTTACACCATTCCGGAGATCAGCTCGATCGGCAAGAACGAGCAGGAACTGACCCAGGCCAAAGTACCGTACGAAGTGGGCAAGGCGTTCTTCAAGAGCATGGCGCGTGCACAGATTGCCGGCGAGCCTCAGGGCATGCTGAAAATCCTGTTCCATCGCGAAACCCTTGAAGTGCTGGGCGTTCACTGCTTCGGTTATCAGGCTTCAGAAATCGTACACATCGGCCAGGCGATCATGAACCAGCCGGGCGAACTGAACACCCTGAAGTACTTCGTGAACACCACGTTCAACTACCCGACCATGGCCGAAGCCTATCGGGTAGCCGCTTACGATGGCCTCAACCGGCTTTTTTAAGTGGCTCCGGCCGGTGGCCTGAGCCGGCCGGGGAGACCGATTTCAGCCATTCCCAAGGGTGGCAGTGGCCAAACCGGGAAAGTCTGTAATCAGGCTGTCGACGCCGAAATCAGCGAGTCTGCGCATCAGTGCAGGCTCGTTGACTGTCCATACCGACACATGCAAGCCCTGACGCTGAGCCTTGGCCAGACGTTCAGGCGTGCAGAGTGTCCAGTTCAATGCCAACATCTCGCAACCGTAATTCTGGGCGACCTTCAGCGGGTCGAGCCAGGCGTACTCGGCTACCAGGCCGCGTGACAGGTCCGGGGTCAGTTCCAGCGCGGCCTTGAGCACTTCCCGCGAGCTGGAGGTGACGGTGACTTTGTCCATCAGGCCATGGCGTTCAGCCATTTCGCGGATCGCCAGCACGGTGGTGGCAGCGCGGGTGCGTGAGGCGCTTTTGACTTCCAGTTGCCAGTGCTCAAAGTTGCACTTTTCAAACAGTTCTTCCAGACGCGGGATCGGGCACGGATGCACCCAGCCCGGGCCGCCTTTACGTGCGTCATAGGTCACCAGGTCGGCAGCGGTTTGTTCAATCACCTTGCCGCGTCGGTCGGTGGTGCGTTTGAGGGTCGGGTCGTGGATCACCATCAACTCGCCATCTTTGGACAAGTGCAAATCCAGTTCGCAACGACGGACGCCGTGCTTGAGGCATTGCTCAAAGCTGGCAAGGGTGTTTTCCGGTGCTTCGCCTTTGGCGCCGCGATGGCCATAAATCAGGGTCACAATTGCTCCTTTATGCAGCATTCACTGCGTCTACAGAGAGGCCGTTGAAGGCTTACTCGGTCGTTGGATCGTCTAAGTCGCGCGCCAGGCGCCGTGCCTGAGCCTGTTTTTGCAAGATATGGCGTGCCAGCAATTGGCGCTGGGTTTCGCTCAGTGCTTCAAATTCTGTCGCTATCCAATAACGCCCGGCGTCGGCCCGGCATTCAATGACCCGGGCGCGCAGCAACAACCCCAAGGCTTGCGGCATCAGCACCAGCTTGACCGATACATGGCTATCAACCGGGTACGCTTGCGGGTGGTGAAAGTCGATACCGCCTTCGGACAGGGTGACTGGCTGCAGTTCGCCGACTTTACCCAGCACGGTTTGCGCGACGATCTGGCTGAGCAGGTCGACGCGTTTGTTCAGGGTTTTAAGGTAACTGGACAGCGTGCGGTCGCGCTCGCTGATCTGGCGCAACAGGTGTTGGGACTCGAATTCGCTGAGGTGCAATTCACTGAGCAAATTGAAGAGCGGGGATGCATCCTGCAACACTTTACCGCTGTCGACCTCGGCGGCCGACAGTGGGGTGATTTCCAGTGCGATCACATCCTCGATACGGTAGTATTCGCGGCGATTTGCTTCATCTAATGTCGACATGGCGAACCCATGATGGCGGCTGTGGTCAGAGTGTAAAGCTGCTTATCAGGCCCCGCCACAAGGACGCCTTCTTTTCCCCAGAACAAGCCCCGACATGTTCAGACCTCTCTTCGTATTTATTGGCACGCGTTATACCCGTGCAAAGCGTCGCAATCATTTTGTGTCGTTCATTTCCCTGACTTCAATGATCGGGCTCGCTCTTGGCGTGGTCGTGATGATTGTCGTGCTCTCGGTGATGAACGGCTTCGATCATGAGATGCGCACCCGCGTGCTGGGCATGGTGCCCCACGCGACCATCGTCGGCGATCAACCGATCACAGACTGGCAAAGCCTGGCCGCCAAGGTCCAGCAGAACCCGAAAGTGGAGGCGGTTGCGCCGTTCACCCAGATGCAGGGGTTGCTGACCCATGATGGCAATGTGCAGAAAGTCCTGCTCAATGCCATCGACCCGGTGCAGGAGCGCAAAGTCTCGATCATCGATCACTTCATGCTGGAGGGGCAGCTCGACTCCCTGACGCCCGGCAGCTTCGGCATCATTATTGGTGACAAGGCTGCCAAGGCGCTGGGCGTGGGTGTAGGCGACAAGCTGACATTCGTGGCCCCGGAAGTGTCCGTGACCCCAGCCGGCATGTTCCCGCGCATGAAACGCTTCACCGTGCAGGGCATTTTCCATGTTGGTGCGGGCGAGATCGACGGCTACCTCGGTCTGACCAATTTGCAGGACCTGGCGCGCATGCAGCGCTGGAAGCCTGATCAGGTACAGGGCTTGCGCCTCAAGTTCGGTGATTTGTTCGAGGCCCCGCGCGGCGCGTGGGAAATCGCCCAGCACTTGGGTGACAGCTATTACGCCCGTGACTGGACCCGTACCCACGGCAACCTGTACCAGGCCATCCGCATGGAAAAAGCCATGATCGGCCTGCTGCTGTTGCTGATCGTGGCCGTGGCGGCGTTCAACATCATTTCCACGCTGGTGATGGTGGTCAATGACAAGAAAGGCGATATCGCCATTCTGCGTACCTTGGGCGCGACACCGGGCACCATCATGGCCATCTTTATGGTGCAGGGCACGGTGATTGGCGTGGTTGGCACGGCCATCGGCGCGGTGGTGGGCATCCTTGCCGCGCTGAATGTGAGCGCTGCGATCTCGGCCCTCGAAGGCCTGATCGGTCACAAGTTTCTCAATGCTGACGTGTACTTCATCGACTACCTGCCGTCGCAATTGCAGGTGCAGGATGTGTTGATGGTGTGCGGTGCAGCGTTGGTTCTGAGTTTCCTCGCGACCTTGTACCCGGCCTGGCGTGCTGCGCGCACCCAGCCTGCGCAGGCGCTTCGTTATGAGTGAGTTGGGCATGAAAGAACAAGCAGTGTTGAGTTGCCGCGACCTGGGCAAGGCCTATGAGGAAGGCCCGGAGTCGGTGGTGGTGTTGTCGGGCTTGCAGTTAGAGTTGCATCCGGGTGAGCGCGTGGCGATTGTCGGTACCTCGGGTTCGGGTAAAAGTACCTTGCTGAACCTGCTCGGCGGCCTCGATACCCCGACCACCGGCAGCGTGTGGCTGGCCGGCGAAGAGTTGTCGGCGCTGGGTGAAAAGGCCCGTGGCCTGCTGCGTAACCGCTCGCTGGGCTTTGTGTACCAGTTCCACCACTTGCTGCCGGAGTTCACCGCACTTGAGAACGTGTGCATGCCGCTGTTGATCGGCAAAACCCCGATCCCGGAGGCGCGCGAGCGTGCCACCGCGTTGCTGACCCGTGTCGGCCTGGGCCATCGCCTTGAGCACAAGCCCGCCGAGCTGTCGGGTGGTGAGCGCCAGCGTGTGGCAATTGCCCGTGCACTGGTGAACAAGCCGGGGCTGGTGATGCTCGATGAGCCCACCGGTAACCTCGACTCGCACACCGCCCAAGGCATTCAGGATTTGATGCTGGAACTCAGCACCTCAATGCGCACCGCGTTCCTGGTGGTGACCCACGACATGAACCTGGCCCGGCAGATGGATCGGGTGTTGCACCTTCAAGAAGGTCGCCTGACCGCGATTTGATCGGCCAAGCCCGACGCTGAATCACGGCGTCGGGCCTTTTATTTTTATACGGTGCCCGCGAATGTTCAGACCGTTATCGATTTTTATCGGCACGCGCTATACCCGCGCCAAGCGCCGCAATCGTTTTGTTTCGTTTATCTCCATGACCTCGATGATCGGCCTCGCCCTGGGCGTGCTGGCGATGATCGTGGTGTTGTCGGTGATGAACGGTTTTCAGCGTGAAATGAGTAACCGCATCCTCGGCATGGTGCCGCACGCAACCATCGTTGGCGTCAAGCCGATTGATGACTGGCGCCCGGTGGCCGAAGCGGCGATGAAAAACCCGGAAGTGACGGCGGCTGTGCCGTTTACCGAGATGGACGGCATGTTGTCGTTTAAAGGCTCGATGCAACCGATCCAGATCAGCGGTGTGGATCCGGCACTGGAAGGGCAGGTGTCCATCGTCGCCAAGCACATCGTGCAGGGCAAACTTGAAGACCTTAAGCCGGGCGAGTTCGGCGTTGTGCTGGGTGATATCACGGCGCGGCGTTTTCGCCTGAGCGTCGGTGACAAAATCACCTTGATCGTGCCCGAAGCCAGTACCGCGCCCGGCGGGATTACTCCACGCTTGCAGCGTCTGAACGTGGTCGGCATCTTCAAGGTCGGCGCTGAGCTGGATGGTTCGATGGGCCTGGTGAACATGGCCGATGCTGCGACCATTCAGCATTGGCAGCCAAACCAGGTGCAGAGCGTACGCCTCGCGGTCAAAGACTTGTACGCAGCGCCAAAAGTGTCGCAGCAAATTGCTGCCGGGCTGGGCGCGGACTACAAGGCCGATGACTGGACCCACACCCAGGGCAGCCTGTTTAGCGCCATGAAAATGGAAAAAACCATGATCGGTCTGTTGCTGCTGATGATTGTCGCCGTGGCGGCGTTCAACATCATCGCCACCTTGATCATGGTGGTGAACGACAAGGGCGCGGACATCGCGATCTTGCGCACCATCGGCGCGACACCACGTCAGATCATGGCGATTTTCATGGTGCAGGGTACCGTGATCGGCATCGTCGGCACCTTGATCGGCGGTGTACTGGGCGTGATTGCTGCCTTGAACGTCAGCGAATTGGTGGGCTGGATCGAGCGGATTTCCGGACAGCATATTTTCAGCTCGGACGTGTACTTCGTCAGCAACCTGCCGTCAGAGCTGCAAGGTGGCGACGTCGCGTTGATCTGCGGCGCGGGTTTTTTGTTGAGCTTTTTGGCGACGTTGTACCCGGCCTACCGCGCGGCCAAGATCGAGCCTGCACACGCGTTGCGGTATTCCTGATCTACCCTGGCCCTCTGTAGGAGCGAGCTTGCTCGCGATCTTTTGATCTTTAAAAGATCGCGAGCAAGCTCGCTTCTACAGAGGGATGTCAGGCATGACAGGGCAACTCAATCACAAACTGTGTCCAGCCTTCCTGCGATTCACACCTGATCTGCCCGCCATGGGCGCGAATGATCGATTGGGTGATGGCCAACCCCAAGCCTGCATGTTCGCTACTGCCTTCGCTGCGCGCCGGGTCAGCCCGGTAAAAACGGTCGAACAAGCGCGGCAACAAATCGGCACTGATTCCGGGGCCGGTGTTGGACAGGCTGATGCGCACAGCGGTCGCCGCTTCGCTGATCACCACCTTGATCGCCCCGCCAGCCGGTGTATAACGCAAGGCGTTATCCAGCAGGTTGGAAAGAGCGCGCCGCAACATGCTGCGGTCTCCGGCGATCTGGGCGCGACCTTCGCGGGTCAGTTCGATCTGTGAGTCCTCAGCCAGCAGCGCATAAAATTCCAGCAGCGAATCCACCTCATTGACCAGCTCCAGGGGCTCGCGGCGCGGGGTCAGCAAGCCATGGTCGGCCTTGGCCAGGTACAGCATGTCGTTGACCAGTTGGGCCATCCATTGCAGCTCTTCAAGGGTGCTGTGCAGCGCTTCTTTGTAGGCTTCGATGTCTCGCGGCCGGGTCAGGGTGACTTGGGTGTGGGTCAGCACGTTGGACAGCGGCGTGCGCAGTTCATGGGCAATATCGGCGGAGAACGCCGACAGGCGCTGAAAGGAGTCGTCGAGGCGCTCCAGCATGGCGTTGAAGGCGATGGCCAGCTCCGCCAGTTCGGGCGGCATCTGTGCGTGAGGCAGGCGTGCATTCAACGAATCGGCGGACACGCTGCCAGCAATCGCGCTCATACGGCGCAGCGGGCGCAAGCCGCTACGGGCCGCCCAGGCGCCGAGCAGAGCGGTGGCCAGCGCCGAAAGCCCGACCGTCATCCAGATCAAGTGCTGCATGCGTTGCAGAAAGTGCTGGTGATGGGTGATGTCGAGCAATAACGTCAGTTGCGGCGCATCAGGGTTGTCAGTGCGAGGGTTGAGGACCCGGTAATCGGTGCCATTGATCTGCAGGCTGCCCAACCCTGGTTGGGTAGGCAACTCCAGCGGCAAGCGCGTCGAGCTGTCAAACCACAGGTGGTCGTCCGGGCCGCGCACTCGTACCGCCAGGTCGGGCTGATGGCTGAGGTCTTGCAGCAGTACCGGCAAGCGTTGCTTGAACGTGTCGAGGGAGTCCACGCCTTGTAGGGTGTTGCGCAAGACCGCGAGGCGGCTTTCCATCAGTTGTTGATCAAGCTCGACGAAGTGCATCTCGCTGGCGCGGCCAAACAGCACCCCGGCAAATAACGAGACGACCGCCGTGCAGCCGGCAAATAGCAGGGCCAGGCGAGTGCTCAGTGACAGACGCCGCATCAGGGCGCGCGCTCTTCAAGCACGTAACCCATGCCGCGCATGGTGTGGATCAACTTGTGTTCATGGTTGTCGTCGATTTTCAGGCGCAGGCGGCGAATTGCCACTTCGATCACGTTGGTGTCGCTGTCGAAGTTCATGTCCCACACTTGCGAGGCGATCAACGATTTGGGCAGCACTTCGCCCTGGCGGCGCAACAGTAACTCCAGCAATGAAAACTCTTTGGCGGTGAGGTCGATGCGCTGACCGGCGCGTTCGACGCGGCGGCGAATCAGGTCCAGGCGCAAGTCGGCCAATTGCAGGCTGGTTTCTTGGGTGGTGCTGCTGCCGCGCCGCAACAGGCTGCGCACTCGGGCCAGCAGCTCGGAAAAAGCGAACGGTTTGACCAGATAATCATCGGCCCCCAGCTCAAGGCCATGCACGCGGTCTTCAACGGCATCGCGGGCGGTCAAGAACAGCACGGGAATATCCAGTCCGGCGCTGCGCACCGCTTGCAAGATCTGCCAGCCGTCGCGACCGGGCAGCATTACATCGAGAATCAGCAGCGAGTAATCACCCGTCAGGGCCAAATGCTGGCCAGTGATGCCGTCGGTGGCCAGTTCGGTGGTAAAGCCTGCCTCGCTCAAGCCTTGGCGCAGGTATTGGCCGGTTTTGGCCTGGTCTTCGACAATCAGCAGTTTCATGGGCAACTCATCACAAAATTCACCTCAGCCTTATACAGGGCGGATTTGTTCGTAGGGTCAAGCTTACAAAGTTGTAATCTGGCGGTCAGTTGAATGCCAGTCGCGCCGCTTTAAGGTGGTACAAAGTCTGACTGCATGTTTCTGGAGGTAAGTATGGCGGTACACAAGCGTTTGTCTCTTGCGGGTTGTTTGCTGGCGCTGAGTTTGCCGGTCATGGCCTCGCCGGGGGAACACTTTGACTTTGGTCATCCGGCGCCTGCCGCCAGTGCCACGCGCACGGTGGAAGTCGACATGACCGACATTGCCTTCAATCCCAAGACGCTGGATGTAAAAGCCGGCGAGACCGTACGTTTTGTGCTGGTCAACAAAGGCCAGTTGCTGCACGAATTCAACCTGGGGCACGCGGCCATGCACGCGGCGCATCAAAAAGAGATGCTCGACATGCAGCAGAGCGGCATGTTGACGCCCACCGGCATCAATCACGCAGGTATGGATCACTCGGCGATGGGGCATGGCGGGATGAACATGCCGGGCATGAAGCATGATGACCCTAACAGCGTGCTGGTGGAGCCGGGTAAAACGGCTGAACTGACCTGGACCTTTAGCAAAACCGACAACCTGGAATTTGCCTGCAATGTGCCGGGGCATTACCAGGCGGGCATGGTGGGGCAGCTGAAAGTTGCACCTTAAATCGGTCTGATCGTCTGCGGGGGCTGAAAGCCTGTAGAATTGCCGGGTTTTTCTAGCCAGGTTTTTGTCATGCATCCCGCAGCCGAACATTCGCCGCTGGGCAAGTCCAGTGAATACATCAGTACCTACACCCCGTCCTTGCTGTTCCCGATCCCGCGTGCGGCGAAATGGGCGGAGCTTGGGCTGAGCGCCGACACGCTGCCTTATGTGGGGGTGGACTTCTGGAACTGCTTCGAACTGTCGTGGCTGTTGCCCTCGGGCAAGCCCGTGGTGGCCATTGGTGAATTCGCGTTTGCCGCTGATTCGCCGAACATCGTTGAGTCCAAATCCTTCAAGCTGTACCTGAACTCGCTGAACCAGACCGTGTTTGCTGACACGCAAACCCTGGAAGCAACCTTGCAGGCTGATTTGTCAGCCGCTTCTGGTAAGCCTGTGAGCGTGCGCGTGCGCAGCTTGAATGACGTTCAAGCAGATGGCGTAGGCGTTTTGCCGGGTGTATGCATTGATGATCTGGACATTACGGTCAGCGATTACGCGCACCCGCGTCCTGAGTTGCTCAAGTGCGACCCATCGCAGGTTGTGGAGGAGAGCGTGTACAGCCACTTGCTCAAGTCCAACTGCCCGGTCACCAGTCAGCCTGACTGGGGCACGGTGGTCGTGGAGTACCGTGGTGCAGCGCTGGATCACGCCAGTTTGCTGGCGTATCTGGTGAGCTTTCGCCAGCACTCAGACTTCCATGAGCAGTGTGTCGAGCGGATTTTTCTCGATGTGCAGCGTTTGCTCAAACCCGAGAAATTGACCGTGTATGCGCGCTACGTGCGCCGTGGCGGGCTGGATATCAATCCGTACCGCAGTACCGAAACGGTTGAATTCAACAACCTGCGGTTGGTGCGCCAGTAAAAACCATTTGATCGTGTAGGAGCGAGCTTGTCTCGCGATCTTTAAAAGATCAAAAGATCGCGAGGCAAGCTCGCTCCTACAGGGTCAGGCCTGGTTTAATTGCTTGGCCTGTTCCAGCACCGCTTCAACGTGCCCTGGCACTTTTACGCCGCGCCATTCGTGACGCAGGACGCCGTCCTTGTCGATCAGGAAGGTGCTGCGATCCACGCCCAGGTATTCCTTGCCGTAGAGCTTTTTCAGCTTGATCACGTCAAACAGCTGGCACAAGGCTTCGTCCTTGTCGCTCAGCAATTCAAATGGAAACGCCTGCTTAGCCTTGAAGTTCTCGTGAGACTTGAGGCTGTCACGTGATACGCCAAACACTTCGGTATTGGCTGCCTGGAACTCTGCGTAATGGTCACGAAAGCCCTGGCCTTCAGTGGTGCAGCCCGGCGTGCTGTCTTTGGGGTAGAAGTAAATCACCACCTGCTTGCCTTTAAGGGCCGACAGGCTAACGGTTTTCTCGCCGGTCGCCGGGATCTGGAAGTCGCTTACGGGTTGGTCAAGTGCAACGGCCATGAGGGGTTCCTTCCTTACATCGGGTTCTGTGGGCGCCACGGTTCGATCAGCGCGTCGAGGTTCAGGGCATCGGCGAAATCCAGGAATTGGTCGCGCAGCCAGCTGATTTGCACACCGGGCGGCAAGGTCACGGTGAACGTGGCGTTGAGCATGGTGCCGCCGGTTTGCGGCGCCTGATAGGTGTCGCAGGTCAGGTTTTCGAGTTCAACGTTGTGGTCCATGAAGAACTGGCACAGCTCGTTGATGATGTCCGAGCGGTAGGCCGAGCTAACATAAGCCACGTACGGCAGTGCTTGCGGGCGTGTTTCAAGTGCCGCGCTGCGCACAACATTGACGTTGAAAGCGTGGCGTTTGGCCAGGGAGGGCAGGCCGGCCTCAAGGCGGGCCAGAGCATCCCAACTGCCAGAAATTTCCAGTACCAGCGCGCTGCATTCGCCGTGGCGAGTCAGACGAGAGGTCACCACCGCGCAGCGATTTTCATGGCTGGCCCGGCACAGGACGTTAGTCAGCTCCATGGGATTGGCGCCGAGTGCACTGATGACAAGGAATTGTTCGCGGACTGTGGGGGTGGACATGCAGCCTTCCTAAAACGATGAGCGGTCAGTACGGTCGATGACGTGCGAGTCGAGAATCAAGCCCTTAACAAACAGCAGAAGCCCGCCAGCAGGCCGTTTCAGGCAATTTGCACACGCGGCAAACTGCGTTCTGTGGAGTGGGGGCAGGGTGTGAAATGCTGACATAAAGGCCCGTAAAACAGACGTTCGCACACATCAGTACCAATCAAAGGATGAAGGGTAGCGAAAAGCAACGCGAAGGGGAATGCTCATGAGGCGCGCTGTTGCTTGTGCAAGGGTCATGGCGCCAGTACCATTACGGCTCTCTTTTTCCGGCAGGAGCGGTTGCATGATTGCGGGCAGTATGGTGGCACTGGTCACACCTATGGATGCACAAGGACGTCTTGATTGGGACGCTCTGAGCAAACTGGTGGACTTTCACCTGCAAGAGGGCACCAACGCCATTGTTGCCGTTGGCACCACAGGTGAATCAGCAACTCTGGATGTGAACGAACACATCGAAGTGATTCGTCACGTCGTCAAACAGGTGGCGGGGCGTATTCCGGTGATTGCCGGTACAGGCGCCAACTCGACGCGTGAAGCGATCGAACTGACCTCCAACGCGAAGGCCGCGGGCGCAGATGCGTGCCTGCTGGTGACGCCGTATTACAACAAGCCGACCCAAGAGGGCTTGTATCAGCACTTCAAAGCCATTGCCGAAGCGGTTGATATCCCGCAGATCCTCTACAACGTTCCGGGCCGTACGGCGTGCGACATGCTGCCAGAAACCGTGGTGCGCCTGTCGACAGTGAAAAACATCATCGGCATCAAGGAAGCCACTGGCGACCTGACCCGTGTACCCGCCATTCTGGCCGGTGTGAGCAGCGATTTCCTGGTGTACTCCGGTGATGACGCCACGGCTGTAGAGCTCATCCTGCTCGGCGGCAAAGGCAATATCTCGGTGACCGCCAACGTTGCCCCTCGTGACATGAGCGATCTGTGCGCCGCTGCGATGCGTGGCGATGCTGACACGGCCCGTGCGATTCACGAAAAACTGATGCCGCTCAATAAAACCCTGTTTATCGAATCCAACCCGATCCCCGTGAAGTGGGCGCTGCATGAGATGGGCTTGATGCCGGACGGTATCCGTCTGCCGCTCACCTGGCTCAGCGAAGCCTGTCACGAACCGCTGCGGCAGGCCATGCGCCAGTCCGGCGTCCTGGTTTAATTGAGGAAGCATTACGCATGAAGCGATTGGCCGGACTTTCCGCACTAGCCGTGATTATTTCAAGCACCAGCGGCTGCGGTTGGCTGTGGGGCCCAGATGGGTACTTCCGGGACCGTGGCAGCGACTATTTGCAAGCTCAAGAAACTGCGCCGATGAAACTGCCGCCGGGCGTTGTCACTGACAAGCGCCTTGTGCCGTTGTTGCCGATCCCGGCCAACGTGCCGGATGACAACGTCAAGGGCGAGTTTGTCGTGCCACGTCCACAACCCTTGGCGGCGATTGCCAGCTCCGGCGACTACAGCCTGCAAAAAACCGGCGACAGCCGTTGGGTGTTGGCGCAGCACGTGCCGTCCGAGGTGTGGTCGGTTGCGATGCAGTTCTTCCAGGACAACGGCTTCCGTATTGATGAGCAGCGCCCACAAACCGGCGAGTTCACCACCGCTTGGCAGCAGGCTGGCGAATTGTCCTCACCGATTGCCCGTCACGTGACCAGCAGCGGCTTGGCTGCCGACAGCGAAACCCGTCTGCGGGTGCGTATCGAGCCAGGCGTGCAGCGCAACACCAGCGAAATCTACGTGGTCAGCGCCAACCGCCCGGCGGGCAGCACCGCCAATGTTGATTTCACTCAGAACTCGGTGAACACCGGTCTGGATGCGGGTCTGGTTGACGAAATGCTGATCAGCATGAGCCGCAGCGCCGAGAAGGGCGGTTCGGTGTCGTTGCTGGCAGCCCGTGACTTCGATACCCCGGCGCGTGTCACCCTGAGCGAAGACGGCAGCGGCAACCCGGTGCTGAGCCTCACCGAAGACCTCGACCGTGCCTGGTCCAGCGTTGGTCGTGCGCTTGAGCAAGGCGATTGGCGCGTTGAAGACATCAACCGCACATTGGGCCTGTACTACATCAACCTGGCGGAAAAAGCCGAGAAGAAGGACGAGAAACCTGGTTTCTTCTCCGGTCTCTTTGGTGGCAAGCCGAGCAAGGAAGAAGTTGAAGCCCGCGCCCAGCGTTATCAGGTTCGCCTGAGCAAGGTCGGCGACAGCGTACAAGTGACGGTTGAAGAGAACATCAACAAGAGCGCATCGCCAGAAGTGGCGCGCAAAGTGTTGAGCGAGATTCAAGACAACCTGGGCTAATTTTATGCGTTTTGCCGTTCTCGGCAGTGGTAGCCAAGGGAATGGCACGCTGATAGCCAGCGACAGCACCTATGTATTGGTCGATTGCGGTTTCTCGTTACGAGAAACCGAGCGTCGCCTGGTTCGGTTAGGCGTCAGCCCACACCAACTGAGCGCGATTCTGGTAACCCACGAACATGCCGATCACGTGCATGGCGTGGGTTTGCTGTCTCGGCGCTACAATTTGCCGGTGTATATGAGCCGTGGCACTCAGCGCGGGATGCGCAAACCACTGGAGCCGGCAGGTTTCGTGGCAGACGGTGAGACGCTGCAGATCGGCGCCCTGACCATCAGTGTGACCCGTGTGGCGCATGATGCTCAGGAGCCCACCCAATATGTATTCAGTGATGGTCAGCGGCGTTTTGGCTTGTTGACCGACCTGGGTTCCTATTGCGCGGGCGTGCTGCACAGCTACCGTGATCTGGATGCACTGATGATCGAGGCTAACCATTGCCGCGACCTGCTGGCCCGTGGTCACTACCCCTACTTTCTCAAACAGCGAGTGGGTGGTCAGGAAGGACATTTGAACAACCATCAGGCTGCAAACCTGGTGGCCGAGTTGGGCTGGAAAGACCTGCAACACCTGGTGCTGGCCCACCTCAGCAGCAAGAACAACCTGCCGCAGCTGGCCCGACAATGTTTCGTCGACACCCTTGGGTGCGACCCGGACTGGCTGCAACTGGCGGATCAAGATTCAGGGCTCGACTGGCGCACAATCGCCTAGCCCACCTACTTAGCATGCGGAGCCCATCATGGAAAAACGTGAAGAACTCTATCGCGGTAAAGCGAAATCGGTTTACAAGACTGACGACGAAAACCGCTTGATCCTGTTGTTTCGCAACGACACCTCAGCATTTGATGGCAAGCGTATCGAGCAGCTCGATCGTAAAGGCATGGTGAACAACAAGTTCAACGCCTTCATCATGCAGAAACTCGAAGCCGCCGGCGTGCCGACGCAATTCGACAAACTGCTGGGCGACAACGAATGCCTGGTTAAAAAGCTCGACATGATCCCGGTTGAATGCGTTGTGCGTAACTACGCGGCAGGCAGCCTGGTCAAGCGTCTGGGTGTTGAAGAGGGCATGAAGCTCAACCCTTACACCTTCGAACTGTTCCTCAAGGACGACGCCAAGGGCGACCCGTTCATCAACGAATCCCACGTAGTGGCATTCGGTTGGGGCACAGCCGAGCAACTGGTTCGCATGAAAGAACTGTCGCTCAAAGTTAACGACGTGCTGAACAAACTGTTCGACGACGCAGGCTTGCTGCTGGTCGACTTCAAACTTGAATTCGGCGTATTCCACGACGGCACCATCGTCCTGGGCGACGAATTCAGCCCGGACGGCTGCCGTCTGTGGGACAAAGCCACTGGCAAGAAAATGGACAAAGACCGTTTCCGTCAGGGCCTGGGCGACGTTATCGAAGCCTACGAAGAAGTTGCAAACCGCCTCGGCGTCCCGCTTTAAGCTGTAAACGCGCGCAAGCAACTGATAGCACGCGATTTTTTTGAAAAAAGGCTTTGCCTGAAATCAAAAGCGTTGTTATGATGCGCGCCGTTGGAGAGATGCCAGAGTGGCCGAATGGGACGGATTCGAAATCCGTTGTACTGGCGACAGTACCTAGGGTTCGAATCCCTATCTCTCCGCCATTACATAGAAAAGCCCCGTAGCTGAATAAGCTACGGGGCTTTTTCGTTTCTATTCGATACATCCTACCGCTGATTAAGCCGGCTCTGCCACCAGGTTATTACTCACATTGCGCCCCAGCACCAGCACGGTGACAAAGCCGCAGCCGACCAGTGCGGTGGCGAGGCTGAATAGCATTGCGCTGCCCATTTGGTCGACGATCTGGCCGCCGAAGAATGAGCCCAGGGCGATAATCACCTGGAACAAGGCGATGAACAGCGGCATGCCGCGTTCAACGTCTTTGGGAGCGACGACGAACATCCAGATGCTGGCGCAAGTCGGGAAGGCGCCGAAGGCAAAGCCCCAAAGTGCGATGAGCATGACGGCGCCGGTCATGTGGGTGGCGAAAAGGGGGAACAGGGCGGTGCTGGCGCCGATCATCAGTGCAACCAGTAGCAAGGTGTAGCGCACGCTGCGGTTGGCCGCGAAGCCGGCAAAGAAGTTACCCAGAACCCCGGCCGCGCCGTAGAGCAACAACAGGGAACCAATGGTCGGTCCATCGAAGCCCGAGCTGTTTTTAAAGAACGGTGCAACGTAGGTGTACGCCGCAAAGTGGGCCAGGCCAATGAGCAATACGGCGATCAGGCCAACCCGGGATTTCGGGTTGATAAACAAGGCAGGCAGGTCTCTCACCAAAATGGCCTTTTCCGGATTGAGGCGCGGCAACAGAAAAATTTGCGCCAGCAGCACCGGCAAGCCTAGCAGCGCGGTGAGTAGAAACGTCATGCGCCAGCCCATCAAGCCGCTCAACCAAGTGCCCACGGGCACGCCCAGCACGGTGGCCAGCGTCACCCCGAACATGATGATTGAGGTTGCCTGGGCGACGCTCACGCCTTTGGGCGCCAGCCTGCCGCTGAGGCCGATGGCGGTCGCCCAGAAGCCGCCGATGCTGATACCCAGCAATGCGCGGCCTAACAGCAGCAAATTAAAGTCGCTGGCGACGGCTACCACCGAGTTGGCGACGATCATCAGCAGGGTCAGGCTGATTAGCAGATAGCGGCGGTCCATGGCGCCGATACCGACAGACAGTAAGGGGGCGGCGAGCGCCGCCATGATGCCGGGCAGGGTTACCATCAGCCCGGCGTGGCCTGCGCTGATGCCAAGGTCGGTGGCGACGTCGTTGAGGACGCCCACCGGGAGAAATTCGCTGGTCACTAAGGCAAAGGCGCCTACGCAGACCGACAGAATCGCCATCCACTGCTGTTTGACGCTTTGCTGATTATGTTCGGGTAGGCCGCTGGAGGCCTGGCTTGCGCTTGGCATGGGGTGGGGTTCCAGGATGGATATCGCCTGAGGGCAGGCGAGGAGGGGAATTGGGAGGCGATTATAAGAAGCCGTTACGGCAAGCAGGCAGGCGGTCGTTTCGATAGTGATCATCAGTGTAATTAATGCGATGACCCGGTTGTTTTCGCGAGGTAGAACAGTGGCTTACTGAGCGGCTGATGTTTGCAAGTGCGACAAAAAGCTCAGGGTTAAATGCGTCAACCGCTTGACGAAATATTTTTGACTGTCATTTTTTTGAACATGAACAGTAAATGCAGTTTGCACAATAGGGAATGAGAGCTATTATCCGGGTGTCTTTGTGCCATGACCCGGTGGCGCCATGATCAAACTGTCCATGAAAAACTCGATGTGCCCTCTCGGTGTTGTATGGAGTGGCCATCTGCTGATTTTTTTTGCAATCGCTTCAAGCTCTCGAGAAAATTTCGAGCGGGGTGAAATTTCATAGACGGCTCGTCGTTTATGGGTCGCGTACCGTACGGCGAGATCTTCGGGTAAATTGCCAACATACATAAGTGACAAGTCAACGTTGCAGGAGGTGAGGGCAAGCAGTTTGCTAAATGCATCGCGGCCTTCCATAGGGCTATAGGTTCTATTACTGATAACTCTGAATTTTCTGATTTTATATTGGTTATTTAGCGTATAGATAAGTGCGTGTGCATTCAGGATCGAAGCTGGCTCATTACAGATGACCACCAATACTTCATGAGCGGCACGTGTGAAGTTCAGGACAGACTCATTGGCCCCGGAGGCAGTATCTACAACCAGTACATCCACTTCAGTCTGGATTTCGTTGAACGCGTTTATAATCCCGACGTGATGAGCGGTTAGAAGACCGTGCATCGTTTTTGAGTAGGGGGTGCCGAGTATCAAGTTGATGCCTCGGGGGCCGGTGTGCAGTATGTCGGTTAAGGTGCAATTGCCTTCAATCAAGTTTGAGAGTGTTCTCTGCGGTCTGATATTCAGCAGTGTATCGATGCAAGGCAGTTCAAGGTTGCCGTCCAGTAATGCAACCCTCTGCCCTAAAGTGGCCAGGGCAATGGATAGATTGATGGCCAGTGTGCTTTTGCCGGTGCCTCCTTTGCCGCCGGTAATGGCAAGGACCTGAACCGAATGCTTTTTTTTCATGAGGTTAACGCCGTCCTTAGCGGGTTGCGCAAGTGTAAACTTGCCTGGTTATAATTTTATTCTTATTTTGTAGTGGCTATGTTTGTCTCTGAAAGCACCCGTGTCCCCCGTGAGTAAAAAGCGCGTGGCTCTTAATGCGGCGGTACTTCGGGAACAGTGTAATGAGCGTATTTTTTTATAAGCCCACCACCATCCGCGTTTTTTTCTATGATTGTCCATGGGGTTGATACTTCTTGGGTTTTTTAGAGACTTGCTATGTGATTTCATTCTCCCATGCGTATGCTTTAATCATAAGTGTCCCCTGAGGCTAATAGTATGTCCTGAAGCGCAACAGCATTGACTCAGTCCTGTGGCAGGATTAATTCTATAGAGTCTGTTGTGCACGTTATTTTATGTCTGAAAATTAGAAGGCACTCGTTCGTGCTCTTGTTTGTTCCGTGGATGAATGAATGTATAGAATTCGAAAATCATATGTTTACTTGCTCTGTCGAGCGTTGGGGACTGTCTATAAGTCCAGTGAAACATTTCATGATTATGTCGATGACACGGAATTTGTTGAAATCCAGTCGGTGTATGAGTGGTTGGCCAATCTTGCTGTAACTTCTTGCGATCCGGATCTGGGACTGAGGGCGTACAGGAACATGCACCCCGCCATGCTGGGGGCGTTGGGGTATGCAGTCATGTCATGTGCGACATTAGGGGGAGCCCTTGAACGCCTGGTAAATTACTATCCCTTGATTAGCAGTGGTTCATTATTAAAGCTGGAATTACATGACCATATCGTAAAAATTGTCAGTATTGAGGTGACCAAAAAAGTGCCTCGCGTCTTTATAGACGCAGGCTTCTCAATTTTACTGGCACTGATCAGGTGGTTGGTCCCACATTATTATGTGGTGCCGTTGGGGGTTGAATTAGTCTATGCCCCTCCCGGCGAAAGAGGGGGGCTGGAAGAGGTGTTTGGCCGGAATTTAAAGTTTTCAGCAGGCCATAATGTACTGGTATTTCCTCGGGAAATTTGCAACTACCCACTGATTACAGCATCGCCAAAGCTAGACCGTCTGCACGCTGAGTTTCTTAAAGTCCAGCTGGAATCATCGCCCACCGGTTTCGCATCGTCGAAGATAAGAAGAGCTGTTGCGCAAAGTTTAGCGCTTGGGGTTACCCCAACATTGGATTCAATAGCGGACGCACTTAAAGTGAGCAAAAGAACCTTGCAGTACTCTTTAAGGAATGAGGGGCTCAGCTTTTCCATGGTGTACAACGATGTGAGGCAAGCCTTGGCGCATGATTACTTGCGGCACTCGGTATACAGTATTAAGTATATTTCTGCGACATTGGGCTTTAGTGATCAGAGTAGTTTCTATAAAGCCTCTTTGAGGTGGTTTGGGATGACGCCTCAGAACTACAGGGATTTGTCTTGAATTTTTAATGGTGATAGTCAGGAGTTTTGGTTTTAGCTTTTATTTCTATTTATTTGTTGTCATAAAAAATACATATTTTGTTTTTGGTGATTTATGGGTGTGCGTGACTTTGCTTTTCCTGTCAGCTATTTAGCAGCTTTGAAATGATCATCGCTCTAAGCGTGGATGACAGTTAGTAATCGATATATTTTCAAAAAAAGATGTTGCGTTATGGCTTTGTCAGGGGTGTTCCAGACCTGTTGGTGACAATCAGAAGCGCGAAAGGGGAGGCCATCCATAGCCTTTTAATGTCTCGATTTTTCCATAGAAACATGGCGAAAAGTCAGACGAATTATATCGGTGTTCATTCAGCTTACGTCGGGCTTGCTCACTGCCAATAATAAAAAAGGCGGGCGTCTAAGTGCATCTGTTAATGATGGGCGCTCTTTTAGTGCATGCGGCAAAGGCGTGGGTTCGCCCAGATGATCCAGGCGAAAACCCGCAGCTATCAGTGTGTTGACGTAGGTTTGCAGAGTCCGGTGAAACTTGGTCACGTTCTCCACAAACCAATGGCTTTGGCGTTCTGTTTCATAGTGATAATTGTCCAACGGCCAATGCAGGCGCTCGCCCTCAGGGCTGAGGACCCAGCCGCTGGGCTGCGCCGTACAGAGCGGGTGTTCGACTGAAAAAACGAATTGGCCACCGGGGACAAGGCTCGCGTACACGCGTTTGACCACCGCTGCATAATCATCGACGTAGTGCAGCGCCAGCGATGACACCACCAGATCAAAAGCTTGAGCCTGGGGTGTGAAGCTTTCGATCGGGTAATGAACATACACAATCTTGTCGTCATGGGTGAGGTGTCGGGCCTCAGACAACATCTTTTGTGAAATATCGACAGCAGTGACCGTCTGGGCGCCCTGGCTGCGGGCATAGCGAGCGAAATCACCAAACCCCGCACCCAAATCCAGCACCTTAAGCCCCTGCAATTTGGGCAACAGCGCATGAAATGCCGGTATCTCAAGTACACCGTTCAGCCCCGAATCCTTCTGGCGCAGGTTCTTGTAACCTTCAAAAAATACTGGATCGTCGTACACGTTCTGAGGCCGGGGTGAGGTCGTGTCGCTCATCTACAAACTCCTGTGGAGGGGGCGCCTGAAGGGTTGAAGTTGAGCAAACGTCCAGCAAAAAACACGCCATTAATGTTTACCAGGCTTGTCGGGCATTACCTGCTCAGAAGGTGTCTGGCTGCAAGCAGCGCTTCTGCTGTGCTGCTGTTGGCGCAGCACTGGGGAAGGTCGTCAGAGGTTGTGTTGATCAGCCAGCCAGCGCATTGAGTACGTGCACCGGGTCATTATGGATGGCTTTTAACAGGGCTTTGGCGGGGCCGGTGGGCTCTCTACGGCCTTGTTCCCAGTTACGTAAGGTGCCGAGTTGAACGTCAATCAGCGCTGCAAATTTGGCTTGCGTCAGACCTGTTGCTTTACGGATCTCTTTTACTTGCAGTGCGTCAACGTGAAACTCACGGGACGGACGACGTTCGCCTCGGACAATTTCGTCCATTTGCTGCACGCTCTCCATTAGCTCATCAAAAAATTTGCTCATGGTTATCTCCAGTGTTCAATGACGGCTTTGAGTGCTCTGCGCTCATCGGCTGTCAGGTCTTGTTGTTCATTTTTCGGGTAGATCATCAGTAGTGCTATTTGCGAGGCCGAGACGAAGTGATAGTAAATCACGCGTGCACCGCCCCGTTTTCCATGGCCTTTGGCCGCGATCCGGATTTTTCTGATACCACCCGTGTCTTCCATTACGTCACCTGCAGAAGGATTCAGTACGAGCACCCTTTGCAAAGCGATATAAGCATCCTCATTCATTAACTCTTTAGCTCTGCGGGTAAAAATCGGGGTTTCAATGAAGATCATTGCTAATGTACGCCAGTGGCTTACTGTTGGGCAATTCTAAGCTGGGCCGTACTCCTTAACATCTGATCAGTTGTTACTGCATTTAAATGTCATTTCATGCTCTTAAGCCCAAACCAGCTGCAAACCTGTCACTTGCCACAGACTCTTCCAGCCCCCTAAAACTCGTTATAACCAAATAACAAGCAGGTCTTTCGTTTTTAGACTTTTTCCTTTTATTTTTATAATCAGCAATGCCATCAACCACCTGACTGAAGTCGGGCCCGTCATACCTAAAATTCTTCTGTTTCAACAAGGAATTCACTATGTCAGGTCTGGAGGAGCGCGTGGGCGGGCGTGAGTGGCGCGCCGATGTGCTGGTGATCGGGGGTGGACCCGCGGGCACTTGGGCGGCGATCAGTGCGGCGGCCCAGGGCGCACGTGTGGTGCTGGCGGACAAAGGCTACTGCGGGGCGTCCGGGGCTACGGCGCCATCGGGCACGGCCGTTTGGTACGTCGAGCCTGACGCGCAAAAGCGTGAAGACGCCAAAGCCAGCCGCTATGCGCGCGGTGGCTATCTGGCGGAAAACGACTGGATGGACCGCGTCCTCGAACAAACCTGGAGCAACATGCAAACCCTTGCTGATTGGGGTTATCCGTTCCCGCTCGACAGCGACGGCCAGCAGCAGCGTATTTCTTTGCAGGGCCCGGAATACATGCGTTTGATGCGCAAGCGGGTGAAGCAGGCCGGTGTGCGGATTCTCGATCACAGCCCGGCGCTGCAACTGCTCTCAGACAGTGAAGGGCGCGTCAGCGGTGCGTCCGGTTTCTCGCGGCAGAAAAATCATGAATGGAAGGTCGAAGCCGCTGCCGTGGTCATCGCGACGGGTGGCTGCGCGTTTCTAAGTCGGGCGCTGGGTTGCAATGTATTGACGGGCGACGGGCATTTGATGGCGGCCGAAGTCGGCGCCGACTTTTCCGGCATGGAGTTTTCCAATGCGTATGGCTTGTGCCCGGCTTTTTCGTCGGTGACCAAGTCGGCGCTCTATAAGTGGGCGGTTTTTTATCATGCTGACGGCCGCGTGATGGAAGGCGCAGGTTCGGCCCTGGGCCGTGGCGTGATTGCCAAAGCGCTGCAAACCGAGGCGGTGTATGCGCGGCTGGACAAGGCCGATGCCACGGTTCAGGCGCAGATGCGCCTGGCGCAGCCGAACTTTTTTCTGTCGTTCGATCGTCTTGGCATTGATCCTTTCCAGCAGTTGTTCCCGGTGACCTTGCGCCTGGAGGGCACGGTGCGTGGCACCGGTGGCCTGCGCATTGTCGATGAACAGTGTGCGACCAGCGTGCCGGGCTTGTACGCGGCCGGTGATGCGGCGACTCGCGAGCTGATCTGCGGGGCGTTCACCGGGGGTGGCAGTCATAACGCGGCGTGGGCGTTGTCGTCCGGCTTTTGGGCAGGCGCTGGCGCGGCGCAGTTCGCTCAGGCCAACCGACTGGCGGCCAGCACCCATTTACGCGCCCAGGGCAGGGCGGGCTTGCTCGATGCTCGAGGTCAGCGCATGGACAGCGGCGCGCTGATCAAAGCCGTGCAGGATGAAGTGTTCCCGTATCAGCGCAACTGGTTCCGCCATGGCGAAGATTTGCAGGCCTCGCTCGGCCGGCTCGACACGCTGTGGCAGCAGACGCGCCACGCGGCCCCGGCGGCGGACCACGAACAAACCCTGCGCCTGCGCGAAGCCACGGCGATGCTGGCGGTGTCCCGCTGGATGTACCGCAGTGCGCTGGAACGCACCGAGTCCCGTGGCATGCACCGGCGCAGCGACTATGCAGGCACCGACGTGACGCAACGCCACCGGGTTATCAGTGGCGGGCTGGATGACGTCTGGACCGGGCATGAACGCCTCGGGCCGGTGATGGAGCAGTTGCTGAGAGGGCAGGCGGCATGATTGAACTGATTGATCCGCAGCGTTGCACCGGCTGCAACATTTGCGTGCTGGCTTGCCCCACTAACGTGTTCGCGCCAGTACCGGGGGAGGCGCCGTTGATTGCTCGGCAGAGCGATTGCCAGACCTGCTTTATGTGCGAAGTCTACTGCCCCGAAGATGCCTTGTTTGTGGCGCCGTACGCAGACCGCCTGGCTACGCCTGTCGAGATCGCTGACCAGACCCGGCAGTGGCTGGGCAGCTACCGCAGCGCGGTGGGTTGGGGCAAGGGGCGGGCGTCTACCGCCAGCGATGACCAGAGTTACCATTTGCTAGGAAAGTATTAACCATGAAGGGATTCAATCGACGGCAGTTTTTGGGGGCCGGGCTCGGTGCTGCGGCCTTGTTAGGATTGCCCGGGCGTTTGCTCGCCGCCAGCGACCCAAAGCGTACTTTGCGTGTGGGCTATGTGGGTTCGACCACAGTGCCTACCGGGCCCTCCGGTTGGGCCTTGCACCAAGGGTTAACGCAAAAACATCTGGAGCCACTGGGCTTCGACAACATCAGCACTTACATGTTTGTGAACGGCCCGGAACTGAATGAAGCCTTGCTGTCGGGTGCGCTGGATGTCGGCACCTACGGCGATACCCCGGCCATGGTGTGTTACGCCATGAGCCAGGCCAGCCGTTTGCTCAGCATCGATGCCGTGGGAATGAACGCCTGGCTCTTCACTCCCAAGAACGGCGTGAGCTCTGTGGCCGAACTCAAAGGCAAGGTGGTTGCCACGCCGCTGGGGTCGTACATGCACCGCTACCTGATCGGCACCTTGCACGAGGCAGGCATTCTCAAAGACACCAAAATCGTGGCCTTGCCTGCCCGCGATTCGGAAGCCGCACTGGCGCGGGGCGATATCGCCGCCTACGCGGCGCAAAGCGAATTGGGCCCTACGCTGTTGAGCAATGGTTACCCGCTGATCGACCAGGCCACTGACCACCCGCACTTGCGCGGCTGCACCGTGACCGTCGCCAGTGAGAAGTTATTGAAACAAGTGCCCCACTTCAGTGAGGCCTGGTTGGCTGCGCGCCGTGAGTCGGTGGCGCAGATCACGGCCGACTGGCCGGCTTACTTCAGCTTCCATGCCCAGGCGTCCAAATACTCCCAGGCGGCGATTGAAGCCACCTACACCGGGAATGAGTTTCAGCTGGAGCCACTATCCCCGGTAGGCCTTGAATTGTTGAGTGGTTCCAAACAGTTCCTGCTCGAACAACGCCTGATCCGACGTGATTTCGATATAAGCGAGTGGAAGGTCTAACCAACCGCCCTAACCAACTGTAGGAGCGAGCTTGCCTCGCGATCTTTTAAAAGGTCAAAAGATCGCGAGGCAAGCT